>NZ_JBVHYH010000066.1:0-52583 GCF_055569135.1 Kitasatospora sp. NPDC029367 | reverse complement strand
TGCTCGACTCCGACAGCTACGACCTGGTCGCCGTGATGCGCCGCGGCCGCTGGGCCGTCGGCGGCGACCGCTTCCCCACCGTCAGGTCGGCCTGAACAACGGCGACGGCCGCCCTCCCCCCCGGTGGGAAAGGGCGGCCGTCCGCGTTCTCGGCCGGGCCTCAGCTGCTCGGCTCGACGGTGATCTGGTCGATCAGGATCGGCCCGGAGGGCACCGTGAAGCTGACCGAGTTCGCCCCCGCCTGGAACTGCGGCAGTATCCAGGTGGTGTACCAGGACGACGCCGGGTCCTTGCCGGGCGAGTAGTTCCGGTACGTCAGCCCGTTCGGCCAGTCCTTGCCGTTGACCGAGGCCGCGCCCTTCACGTCCCCGCCGGCGTTGTTGTAGTGCACGGTGAGCTTGTACGTGCCGGCCGCGGCGATCTGGCCGTTCCAGGTGACCGAACCGCCCTGCTGGAGCGTCAGGTAGCTGCCGTCCGCGGACTTGGCACCCTTGACGGTGTTTCCGGACGGCGCGTTCTGCCCCTGCAACTGGCCGGCGTCCACGGTCGCCGGGCCGGCCGAGACCGTGGCGCTCGCCGAGGGCGAGGCCGAGCCGGTCCCCCCGCTCGGCGTCGCGACGCCGCTGGGCGCCGGCGGGGCGGCGCTGGTGGTGCCGCCCTTGGCGGTCTTGTCAGCGTCCGGGTCACCGGTGGAGAGCGCGATCCCGGCACCGATCGCGATCGCCGCGACCACGGCGACCGCGCCGATCACGGCGCCCTTGCTCCGACCGCTGCTCGGCCGCTCGTCCCCCGGCTGCGGCCGGGAGTGCTCGGCGTAGCGGGCCTGCTGGGCGGGCGCGCCGTACTCGGCCTGCGGCGGCACACCGGGCTGGCCGTACTGGCCCTGCGGGGGCATGCCCGGCTGGCCGTAGGGCGGCTGCGCCGGACCGGGCTGGCCGTACGGCGGCTGCTGGGCGCGCGGCGCACCGTACTGCGCCCGGCCGACCTCCATCGGGCGGCTGTACGGCGTCCGGGGAACCCCCTGCTGCGGCTCGGCCGGCTGTCCGGTGGAGCCGTCGGCCGGGCGGTAGAGGTAGCCGAACGGGTCGTCGTCCTGCGGGGCACCGCCCCCCTGGCCCTCGGGCAATCCGTTGTCGCCGGCGGTCGTCACGGTGGTCTGCTCCCCCATCCGGTGTGCGCCGCGCGCGGGCGGCGCAGATCATGGACGCTGTCGTACCGGGCACCCTACCTGCCGTACGTGACAGCAGGAAAAGAACCCTTGACAACCCGTGGGTAACCTGCGCGTTCCCGGGCGCCCGGCGCCCGCCCCCTCCCGCCGGCCCCGGAACGGCCGCCGCGAGCCCCGTCCTCAGCCCGCGCGCCGGTGCGAGCGCTCACCGCGCGCGCCCCGCACCGCCCCGCCCCGGGCCCGCTTCTCGTCGTACATCCGCTCGTCCGCGGTGTGCAGCACCTCCTCAATGCTCATCCCGCAGCCGGCCCAGCCCACCCCGAGGCTCACCCCGACCCGCATCGCCCGGCCGTCGATCCGCATCGGCGGGATGATCGCGTTGCGCAGCCGGTGGGCCAGGTCCTTGGCCTCCTCGCGGCCGATGCCGTCGGCCAGCACCACGAACTCGTCGCCGCCCAGCCGGGCCACCGTGTCGCCGTCCCGGACCGCCGCGCTCAGCCGCCGGGCGACCTCGACCAGCACCGAGTCGCCCGCGTTGTGGCCGAACCGGTCGTTGATCGACTTGAAGCCGTCCAGGTCGCAGAAGAGCACCGCGAGCCCCTTCTCGACCGGCGCGGCCGGGCCGGAGCGGAACGGCACGGACCAGGCCTCGCCGCCGGGCCCGTACTCGGCCGGCACCACGGCGTGCACGTGCTCCCCGTACCCCGCGCCGAGCCCGGGCGGCGGCCCGCCCTCCAGCGCGCCGTACCCGTGCACCGGCCCCGGGTACGGGTCCACGCCTTCCAGTCCCTCGTACGCCGCGTGCGCGCTGTAGCTGTCGGCCGGGTAGGCGTACGGCTGCGGGTAGCCGACCTCGGCGGTCAGCGCGGGGGCGGCGCCGACCGGCTGCGGCTCGGCGCAGAGCCGGCGGGCCAGCCGGGCCTTGAGCTCGGCGCCGTTGGGCAGGCCGGTGAGCGCGTCGTGGCTGGCCCGGTGGGCGAGTTGGAGTTCGTGGCGCTTGCGGTCCTCGATGTCCTCGACGTGGGTGAGCAGGAAACTCGGGCCCTCGGCCGCGTCCGCCACGATCGAGTTGCGCAGGCAGACCCACTGGTAGCCGCCGTCCCGCCGGGACAGCCTCAGTTCCGCCCGGCCGCTCTCGGCGCTGGTGCGTTCCAACAGGGCCCGGTCCTCGGGGTGCACGAGGTCGGCGAAGCTCTGCTGGCGCAGCACCGCGCGGGGGCGGCCGAGCAGTCGACAGAGCGCGTCGTTGACCCTGGTCAGCTGGCCGCGCCCGGCGCCGTGGAGTTCGGTGATGGCCATCCCGCTGGGCGCGTACTCGAAGGCCTGCCGGAAGCTCTCCTCGCTGGCCCGCAGGGCCTGCTGCTCCTTCTCCAGCCGGGCCAGCGCGCGCTGCATCTCGGCCCGCAGCCGGGCGTTGCCGATCGCGATGGAGGCCTGCAGCGAGAACATCTCCAGGGCCTCGCGGGTCCACGCCCCGGGCCGCTTGCCGCTGCGCGGGCGGTCCACCGAGAGCACGCCGAGCAGGTCCCCGCCCGCGCTGTACATCGGGGCGAGCAGCCCGTCGGCGGGGTGCCAGTCGTTGGCGTAGACGGGCAGCGGGCCGTCCCCGATCCAGCGCGGGATGTCGCTGGCGACGGCCCAGCCGCGGTCGTACGGCAGGAAGCGCAGGGTGCCCCAGTGGTCGCTGACCCCGAGCAGCCGGTCCCAGGACTCCCGCGAGCCGACCTGGCCCAGCAGCACCGAGGGCCCGCCCATCGGGCTCTCCTCCAGTTCCCAGACGGCCGCCACCACCAGGTCGCCGTCCGGCCGGACCAGGCTGACCGCGGCGGCGTCGAAGCCGAGTCCGTGCACCGCGCCCTCGACGACGGCCTGCAGCGTGCCCGCCAGGCTGCGGGCAGCGTTGAGGTCCGCCACGACCCGGTGCAAGGTGCGGAGGGTCGCGAGACGGACGTACGGCTCCGACTCGGCTTCCATGCGGGGGCTCCCCGGCTGCTTCGGATAGTTCTTGATTGGTTATCGTCCGATTGCCAGAAGAACTGAATCACAGGGAGCACAGCGTTCGGCACGCTCGGTCAGCAATAGGCCACCACTTGTGACTTAAATCACACGACACTAATGCACCCTTAATCAGTTCATCCGCCCCATAGCAGGACATAAACCGCTATCGGAACATTTCTGGTGGTCGACCGCATCGGCCCCGGGCTGAAGCGGACTGCGCCCGGCGGTACCCGCGCTTCACCCCTGGGAGTGACCCCGGCCCGCAGCGGAGCGCGCGCCCCGGCCGAGGTCCTACGACCACGGCCCGATGCCGTCACCCGGGAGCGACGACTACCGTGCGGTACGTGTATCCGTCCCCGCAGCCCGAAGCTGCCCCCCACGCCACGCCCGACGAGTTCCGGGCAGCCCTCTCCCAGCTCACCGCCGGTGTGAGCCTGGTGACCGTCCACGACGAGGAGGACGGCGAGGACGCCGGCATGACCGCCACGTCCTTCCTCTCGGTGTCCCTGGACCCGCCGCTGGTGCTGGTCTCGGTCCGCGAGGACTCCCGGATGGACGAGGTGCTCTCCCGGAACGACACCTGGGCGGTCTCGGTGCTCAGCGAGGGACAGAAGGCGCTCGGCTCCCGCTTCGCCATGAAGGGCCGGCTCAGCGACCGGCTGCTGTTCGCGGAGACCCCGCACCACCGCGGCGCCCGCACCGGGGCCCCGCTGATCGAGGGCGCGCTGGCCACCGTCGAGTGCCGCACCGAACAGCGGATACCCGCGGGCGACCACGTCCTGCTGATCGGCCGCGTACTGGAAGCCGTGGTCCCCAACCCCGGCGGCCGCCCGCTGCTCTACTTCCGCGGCGGCTACCGCACGCTGGGCTGAAACGGTTCGGCGGGCGGCACCACCCGGCCGGCCGTACCCCTCGCCACTACTCGCCGCGCGGCGAGCGCCGACCCTGCTTGAGCTCGGAACGGTGCCGCTTGTTCTCCAGCCGCCGCTCCACCATCCCCCGGCTGGGCCTGGTCGCCCGGCGGGCCTTCGGCGGCGGCGCGCACGCCTCGCTCAGCACCACCCCCAGCCGCACCGCGGCCGCCTCCCGGTTGCGCCACTGCGAGCGGAACTCCGAGGCCTGGATCACCAGCACCCGGCCGTCCACCAGACGGTGCGCCAGCCGCTCCAGGGCACGCGTGCGCCACACCTCGGGCAGCGCCTTCGAGGCGACCAGGTCGAAGCGCAGCTCCGCCTTGGAGTCGGAGGTGTTGACGTGCTGGCCACCGGGGCCGGAGGAACGCGAGAAGCGCCAGACGAGCTCGGCGTCGGGGACGACCACCGACCCCCGTACGCGGATGGGCTCGGACATGCGCCCATCATCCCGCGCGACCCCCGCGAGGTCACCCGGTTATCAGTGACTCGCCCGCTCGCCCCCCGGGGCGGTCACCCGCACCCGCCCGCACCCCCGACAATGGCCTGTGTGATCGAGCTCGGCTACTCCCTCTCCAACCGCTTCCCCGACCCCCCGCAGACCGACTACCGCACCGCCCCCGTGCGCGCGCTGCGGTACGACCTGTTCTGCGGCGACGTCTACCTGGACGCCGAGGGCGCCGAACTCTCCACCCGCTGGGGCTGGGTCCCGGTGCTGGACTTCGCCTGGGCGCTGTGCGACATCGTCGAGGAGCTCGACCGCGACCCGGACGGCTCCCGGGCCGCCCGGGTGCAGACCGCCGACCTCGACTTCACCCAGAACACCGAGCTGCTGCGCTTCGCCCGCCGGTTCAACTGGGTCGAGATCACCGCGACCTGGCTGCGGGACGAGCCCGCGGCCGTGGTCCGGCACAGCGAGCTGCGGCGCGAGGCCCGCGACTTCCTCCAGGACACCCTCGCCGACCTCTTCGACATGCACCCCGACCTGGCCGACAACCCGAACATCTGGACGCTGCAGGGCCGGTTCCCCCGGGTCTGACGCCCGGACCGGACCGACCCTGCCAAGGCTTTGCCCACCCTTTGCCCGGCATTGACACCCCACGAAGAATTCACTGGTTCCCCGGAACCAAGGTGCCCGAGTACCGCGTTGTCCCGGGAAAAGCGAACGAAGGGACTGCAATCGCCATGCCAGTGAGCCTCTCCAAGGGTGGCAACGTCTCGCTGACCAAGGAGGCCCCCGGCCTGTCCGCGGTCAGCATCGGCCTGGGCTGGGACACCCGCACCACCACCGGCGCCGAATTCGACCTCGACGCCAGCGCGATCGTCCTGAACGCGGACGGCAAGGTGCTGTCCAACGCGCACTTCGTCTTCTTCAACAACACCAGCACGCCGGACAACACCGTCGTGCACACCGGTGACAACCGGACCGGCGAGGGCGCGGGCGACGACGAGTCGATCAACGTCAACCTGGCCGGGCTGCCCGCCGAGGCCGTCAAGATCACCTTCCCGGTCACCATCTACGACGGCACCGCCCGCGGCCAGAACTTCGGCCAGGTCCGGAACGCCTACATCCGCGTGGTGAACGCGGCCGGCGGCGCCGAGATCGCCCGGTACGACCTCTCCGAGGACGCCGCCACCGAGACCGCGATGATCTTCGGCGAGCTCTACCGCAACAACGGCGAGTGGAAGTTCCGCGCGGTCGGCCAGGGCTACGCCTCCGGCCTGGCCGGCATCGCCCAGGACTTCGGCGTCCAGATCTGACGCAGCAGGAACGGCAACGCCGAGGGGCGGGAAGTCGGTCGACTTCCCGCCCCTCGGCGTCGGTGCCCTCGGGCGACGGTGCCCTCGGGCGACGGCGGGCCGCTCAGCGCGAGGCGCGCAGCTCCGGGAGCTCGATCAGCTCGGTCTCGTCCTCGGGCGTCAGGTCCACCACGGTCGCCCCGTCCGGCTCGGCGTCCCCGGCGCGCACCGGCTGCTCCGGGTGCTCGGCCGCCACCTCCGCCGCGGCCGCCTGGGCCTCCTGGGCCTCGGCCTTCGCCTTCGCGGCGACCGCCTCGTCGCCCACCACGTCCGCCAGGTCCATCCGCTCCCCCAGCTCGGCGACGCTGCCCACCGCCGGCGCCGGAACGGCCGCCCGGACCGCCGTGCCCTGGCCGCGGCCGAAGAAGCTGAACCCCTGCCCGCGCGCCTGGCCGGACTGCGCCGGACGCGGCCGCTGCCGCTCCGCCGGCGCCGGCACCACGGCCGGGGCACCCGGCGCCCCGCCGCCCAGCTGACCGACCGTCGCGGTCAACGCCGGGCGCAGCGGAGTGGGCTGCACCGGGGTCCGCCCGGCCGGCGCCTGCGCCGGGGTCGGCACAGAGGGCGCCACCGGGGCGGGCACCGACACCGCACCCGGCACCGGAGCGGCCGCCACGGCCGGACGGGCCAGAGCGGACTGCTGGGCCGGAGCGGCCGGCTGGGCCTGAGAAGTCTGAGCGGCCTGAGAGGACGGCGCAGCCGGAGCGGCCGGGGCCGTCCGCGCCCGCAGCGCGACCTCCGCGCCCGCCGTGCGCTCCCGCTTGGCCTCCTGCTCGGCGGCGCGCCGCTCCAGCAGCCGCAGCACGGACGCGGCGCGCACGAACGCGGCCGGGCTGGCCGGGTACTTGGGGCGGCTCGCGGCGAGCGCCCGCTGGGCCGCCTCGGCCTCCTTGAGCGCCTGCTCGGCAACCGCCACGGCCCGCTCCCGGAGCAGCCGGGCGATCTCGGTCTCGGCCTTCGCCAGCCGCGACTTCTCCGCCGTCAGCCGCCGACCGAAGCGGGTGGCCCGCTCCTCGGCGACCTCGGCCGCGTACTCGGCCTCGGCGAGCTGCTCCTCGAAGCGCTCCTCGGCCCGCAGGCGCTGCGCCGCGGACATCTCGGCGGCCGCCCGGGCCGCCTTGTCGCGCTGACGCAGCAGCACCGCGAAGCCGAGCGTGGCGATCAGTGCGGCGACACCCACCGAGCGCACCAGGACGGTGTCCTGACTGAAGACCAGAGCGGCCAGTGCGGCGACCAGCAGTACGCCGGCGGCGGTGGGGGGAAAGACCCGGCCGAGGACGGAGGAATGACGGTGGCGTCCGCGAGACATGCCAAGAAACTAGCGTGCGAATTGGGGCCGTGTCAGCCCAGGGTCCCCTTCCGCCCTTGACAGTGGGCATTTTTTACCGCACGTGCCCGGCTTTTCACTCAAGATCACGAAAAAAGGCCTGCTCAGCGCCGTCCGACCGGATCCGGCCGATCCGTCAGCGGTGCGAGGCCGCCGGACCGGCCGGGTCGTCGTGGTCCTCCGGCAGCTTGCACACGTGCTGCAGCCAGAGCGCCGCCGCGATCACCGCGGCGCCCGCCAGCACCGCGAGCCCGGCGGTCACCGCCTGGTCCTTGCGCGCCGACACGTCCAGTTCACCGAGCAGGTAGATCCCGGCCCCGGCGTAGATGCCGGTGACCACCGCGGAGACCAGCGCGCTGGCCTGGCCGAGCACCACCGCCCGGGCCGCCAGCAGCGGGTCGACCCCCTTCGCACCGGGCTGCCGCTCGCGCACCGCCTTCAACCGGGACCGCAGCGAGAGCGCGGTCGCCAGCAGGATCACCGCCACCGCCGCCAGCACCGCCGGGGCCGCCGCCGGCACGGCCGGCAGCGTGTCCAGGGACGCCCACAGCTTGGAGCCGGCCCAGGACAGCGCCGTCGTCGCGGCGGTGATGCCGATCAGCAGACGGAGGCGAAGCAGCTTCACTCGGAGGTGGTCCTTCCCGGGGTTGGCGGAGCCGACCGCCCGCCCGGTGGCCCGGTGCGGCGGCGTCAGGCCACCGTACCGGGACCGGACGGACGGACATCTACTCGTACGGCCGGGCCCGGTCGCCGAGTTCCCGGCCGATCCGACCGATCCGTCGGCCCCGACCGATCCGGCGGCCCCGGCCGACCCGGCCGCGGGGGCCGGGTCCTGCTCGGTGCTACTCCGGCAGCGTCAGCCGGATGTCGTCGCGGCGCTTCACGCCCTGCGCGTCCGGGCCGCCCAGCGCCTCCAGCAGCGCACCGACCTGCCCGTGCCCCGGCACCTCGGCCTCGGGCTGGGCGTCCAGCCAGGGGGCGAGCACGAAGGCCCGCTCGTGCGAGCGCGGGTGCGGCAGCAGCAGCTGCGGGTCCTCGCTGACCACGCCCTCGTAGGCCAGGATGTCGACGTCCAGGGTGCGGGGCCCCCAGCGGACCTCCCGGACCCGTCCGAAGGCGTCCTCGATCGCGTTGCCGCGCTCCAGCAGGTCCCGCGGCGGCAGCGAGGTGCGCAGCACCACGACCGCGTTGTAGTAGTTGGGCTGTTCCTCCGGGCCGCCGACGGCCTCGGTCTCGTAGATCGCCGAAACGGCCTTGATCCTCAGCCCGGGGGTGTCCGCGAGCGCGTCGACGGCACCCTGGAGGGTGTCCAGCCGGTTGCCCAGGTTGCTGCCGAGCGCGATCACCGCACACAGCTGGCTGTGCAGCGTGGTGTCGGCGGAGTCCACCCGGCTCTCCAGGTCGAACGCGTTCGGCTCGGCGGTCGGGTCACTGCTGTTCATCGAAGAAATCCCTCTGCATCGGAAACCAGGCGCGCGGTGGGGGTCATGCGCGGCCCCGGTGGATGGTCACGGTCACGTCGTCGAACGGCACGGTGATCGGGGCGTCCGGCTTGTGCACGGTGACCTCGACCTCCTCGACCGCGTCGTGCTTGAGGCACTGGTCGGCGATCCGCTGCGCCAGGGTCTCGATCAGGTCGACGGGTTCACCGGCGATGATCGCGGTGACCTCCTCGGCCACGATGCCGTAGTGCGCCGTGCGGGTGAGGTCGTCTCCGGACGCGGCGGGGCGGGTGTCCAGGTACAGCACGAGATCGACCACGAAGGTCTGGCCCTCGACGCGCTCGCGCTCGAAGACGCCGTGGTGGCCCCGGGCTCGCAGCCCCCGCAGGGTGACGCGGTCCAGCAAACGAATCACTGCTCCCAGTCGGACGGGCCCCGCCCGGAGGAAGGCATGGAAGGGCAGGGCGAAGACGGGCATCACGCCCGCCACTCCGTTTCGAATCTACCCGCGAGCGCGGACAACGCCTGACCGTCCTACCCGGCACGAACCGTCGCCACGCGCGCCGAAATGGCGATTGACGTGAACGTTCGGTGACCACCCGGAAATTCCCCGGCGACCGCCCGGCGCCGAATTCCCGCACCCCCCGGAATCAGTCCTCGTCGTCCTCGTCACCGCTGGTCAGAACGGGTGAACCGTGGTGCGACCAGAGCTTCCACCCGGCCGGGGTACGACGGAACAGATTGCTCGACACGACCTTTCCGCCGACCAGCGGTCCGAGTTCCCCCTCCTCCTCGGCCTCACCGCCGGAGAGGATGTTCTCGGTGCACGTGACAAGGGCCACATCCCCGTGCACCTCGGCCTCGACATCGGTCAGGAAGAACTGGATGTACTCCGTGTTCATCATGATCAGCATGTACGAGCGGGTCACCTGCGCCCGCCCGCGCAGCACCGGCCAGCCGGGGTGGACGCAGACCACGCCGCCCTTGTCGTCGGCGTGCTCGGGCCCCAGCCAGGCCTCCTCGACCGCCTCGACGTCCCCCCGCTCCAGCGCCTCGTAGAACGCCCGGTTCGCCGCGAGCACCGCCTCCAGGTCCACCTCCCGGGCCTTCCCGGCCGTCCCGCCGCTCAACCTGCCGTCACCTGTCACAGACCCTCCCTCACCCCAGCCGCGCCGCGCGCTGCCAGGCCGCGACCACGCGGACGGCGTCCGCCGTACCGGACACGTCGTGCACCCGGACCGCCCAGGCCCCGGCCTGGGCCGACAGCACCGACACCGCGGCGGTCGCGTCGTCCCGCTGGCGGGCCGGGCGCAGTTCCCCGGTTTCCGGGTCGGCGAGCAGCGTACCCAGGAACCGCTTGCGTGAAGCCGCGACGAGGACGGGACGGCCGAGCGCGGTCAGGGCGTCCAGCCTCCCGAGCAGCGCCCAGTTGTGCTCGGTGGTCTTGGCGAAGCCCAGCCCCGGGTCGAGGATCAGCTGGTCCTCCTTGACCCCGGCGGCCAGCAGCGCGTCCATCCGCCCGGTCAGTTCCTCGACCACGTCCCGCACGACGTCCTGGTAGACGGCCAGCCGGTCCATGTCGGCGGACTGCCCGCGCCAGTGCATGACCACGAAGGGCGCGCCGGTCTCGGCGACCACCCGGGCCATCGCCGGGTCGGCGAGCCCGCCGGAGACGTCGTTGACGATCGCGGCGCCGGCCTCCACGGCCCGCTCGGCGACCGAGGCCCGCATGGTGTCGACCGACACCACCACCCCGGCGGCGGCCAGCTCGCGCACCACCGGCAGCACCCGGCGCAGCTCCTCGTCCTCGGGCACCCGCTGGGTGCCGGGCCGGGTGGACTCGCCGCCGACGTCCACCAGGTCCGCGCCGCGGGCCCGCAGGGCCAGCCCGTGCGCGATCGCCTTGGCGGCGTCGAACCAGAGCCCGCCGTCCGAGAAGGAGTCGGGCGTGACGTTGACCACGCCCATCACGGCGCAGCGGTCGAGCCGCGGCAGTCCGGCCGGCAACGAGAAGGACGGCGAATCGCTCATGCGCCCGCCTCGCTCCGCTCGGCGAGGGCATTCGCCCACGCGCGCCTTCCGATGACTCGCTCGCTGCGCTCGCTCATGTGCCCATTATCGAACGGGGCCCCCGCCGGCGATTCCCGGCGGGGGCCCCGAAGGGTGCGAGCTGCCTCAGGCCGCCTCGCCGACCTCGCGGGTCGACGGAACGGGCATCAGGCCCTCGCGCTGGCGCTTGCGGCCGAAGCGCGGCATCCCGAGGGTGATGAAGGCCTCCGCCTGCATCGCGGCGAAGCCGATCCGCGGCAGGTCCCGGGTGTTCGGGAAGACCAGGAAGCGCGGCTCCCACTCGGGCTGGAACTTGGCGTTGAACTTGTACAGCGACTCGATCTGGAACCAGCGCGACAGGAACACCAGCAGTCCGCGCCAGGCGCGCAGCACCGGGCCGGCGCCGATCCGCTCGCCGCGGGCGAGCGCGGAGCGGAACATCGCGAAGTTGAGCGACACCCGGCGGATGCCCAGGGCGCCCACCTCCTGGAGGGCGGCGACGATCAGCAGTTCGTTCAGGCCCGGGTCGGCGGCGCGGTCGCGGCGCATCAGCTCCAGCGAGATGCCGTCCGGCCCCCAGGGCACGAAGTGCAGCACGGCCTTGAGGTCGTCGCCGCTCTCGCCCTCCTCGGGGGCCTTGTGGGCGGTGACCACCACGCAGTCGTCGTCCAGCGGGTCGCCGAAGCGGCCCAGGGCCATCGAGAAGCCGCGCTCGGTGTCGGTGCCGCGCCAGCGGGCGGCGGCGTCGGCGATCCGGTACTTCTCCTCGACGGTCAGGTCGGAGACCCTGCGCACCTTGCAGGAGTAGCCGTTGCGCTCGATCCGCTTGACCATCTGGCGGACGTTGCGCATGGCCCGGCCGGAGAGCGAGAAGGTGGCGGTGTCGACGATCGCCTCGTCGCCCAGCTCCAGCGCGTCCAGGCCCGCCTCGCGGGTCCAGACCTCGCCGCCGACCTCGCTGCAGCCCATCACGGCCGGCACCCAGGCGTGCTCGCGGGCCTCGGCCATGAACACCTTGATCGCGCCCGGCCAGGCCTCGACGTCACCGACCGGGTCGCCGGAGGCGAGCATCACGCCGGAGACCACCCGGTAGGAGATCGCGGCCTTGCCGGTGGGCGAGAACAGCACGCTCTTGTCGCGACGCAGCGCGAAGTAGCCGAGCGAGTCGCGCTCGCCGTGCCGCTTGAGCAGCTCGCGGACCTTCTCCTCGTCCTCGGCGGTGAGCTCCGGCTTGGGCTTGCCCGGGCGCAGCGCCAGGTAGGCGGTGGTGAAGGCGGTCAGCAGGCCGAGTCCGCCGAGCAGGTAGGCGACCAGGTCGGACATCCGCTCGTTGTTGTAGCGGACCGGGCCCTCGAAGCCGAACAGCCCGTACCCGACGTGCTGCAGCCGTTCCACCAGGGCCGGGTGCCCGACCTCGTACTTGGTGCGGGTGCTCACGATCAGCAGGCCGAGCAGCACGCTGAGGACGCCCATGACGACCAGGTTGACCACCGCGCCCCAGCGGGTGCGCGGGTCGGCCTTGGCGTAGAACTCGCGCTGGTGCACCAGCATCACGGCGAGGACCAGCAGCGAGACGACCGCCGGGCCGATCTGGTGCCAGCGCACGATGTGCAGCGCGGCGCTGACCGGCAGCAGCACGCAGACCGCCCGCCAGGCCCGCCGCTTGCGCCGGCGCAGCGCGTGCGCCAACGGCACCAGCAGGATGCCGACCATCAGCGTGCCGACCGCGGCCAGGCTGGTGGTGCCGCCCGGCAGCTGCCCGGCGAAGGTGTGCATCTTGGTGTGCCGGAGCTTGGGGAACACCGCGCTGGCGATGTCCACCAGCCCGATCAGCAGACAGGCGTAGCCGACGGCACCGGGGAGCCAGGCCCTCGGGACGGCAGCAGCCTGGTTGCGCAGCGTCTGCAGGCCGCGCGGACGGCGCGGCGGCTGCTCGGGGCTCGGCTCAACGGACACGGGAACGCTCATGGAAGCTCAGCGTAGAGGCTGCGGTGCGGTGTCCGTCCACTCCGGGGGAGCACGTGTGATGGACCTTCATGCGTATTCCTTCATCGGGCAATGCGCATACCAAGGATCCGGAAACGGACGGTAATCCGGTGCCGTGGGCGCGCTGCGGGTTGAGCCGGGGGTGGGAGCCGTGGGTCCGCCGCCGCGTGGCGGGGCACGACCGTCCGGTACCTCGTACGTACGGTGGACGCCGCATTCTAGGGCGCCGGTTGCCCCGGACCTCCCCCCACCCTCCCGACCGCGCCGGGACGTCCGGACAGCCTAGCTGCGGTGGCCCGGCCTGACGGCCCGCCAGACGATGAAGCCTGCATCGACAGTGTCCCACCGGAAGGCCGACGGCATGGAACTGACCAGCGACGTGCTGGTGAACGCGCTGCTCGCACTCGGGGCCGCGGCCCTGGTCACCACCTTGTGGATCTGGCCCCGGCTGGCCCGGCAGCGCCCGCTCCCGGTGCTCGGCAGGATCGGGCTGCTGACCGTCGTTCAGGTCTCGATCCTGGCGGTGCTGGCGCTGTCGGTGAACAACTCCTTCGGCTTCTACACCTCCTGGGACGACCTGCTGAACCCCGGCGGCGCCAAGCTCGCGCTGACCAGCAACGAGAACCACAAGGGCGGCACCCCGGTCTCCGACCAGCTGGTCCAGCCGACCAACGAGGGCGGCATGGAGAGCGCCCCCAACCTCCCCAAGGGCCCGCCGGAGGAGGTCGGGAAGATCGAGTCGGTCCGGGTCAACGGCAAGGAGACCGGTTTCTCCGACCAGATGTTCGTCTACCTGCCGCCCGAGTACTTCGACCCGAAGTTCGCCCTGGTCCGCTTCCCCGTCCTGCTGGCCCTGTCCGGCTTCCCGGGCACCACCCTGAACCTGCTCAAGGAGCTGCCGCTGGTGCAGTCCGCGGTGGAGCTGCAGCGCTCCGGCAAGATGCCGCCGACCGTGCTGGTGCTGGCCCGCCCGTCGGTGGTCCCGGCCCGGGACACCGAGTGCGTGGACGTCCCCGGCGGACCGCGCAGCGAGACCTGGTTCGTCAAGGACGTGCCCGGGGCCCTGCAGAGCGCCTACCGGCTCGGGCGCTCCGCCGCCTCCTGGGGCCTGTTCGGCTACTCCACCGGCGGCAGCTGCGCGATGCGGCTGTCGATGCGCTTCCCGAACGTCTACGGCAGCGCCGCGGGCCTGCACGGCGACTTCTCGGTGCGCCAGGACCAGTACACCGGCGGCGACCTCTTCAACGGCGACAAGGCCCTGACCCAGCAGCACGACCTCGGCTGGCGGCTGCAGAACCTCCCGGCCCCGCCGCTCAACCTGCTGGTGGTCTCCACCCGAAAGGAGTCGGACTACCCGCAGACCGTCCAGTTCGTCGACCAGGCCACCCAGGTCGCGGCGGCCAATCCGCAGTTCAAGGTGGAGTCGCTGTACCTGGACGACGGCGGCCACAACTTCGACAGCTGGACGAGGGAGCTGCCCGCCTCGCTGGAGTGGCTGGGCTCCCACCTGGGCTGAGGCGTGCGGGTGATTACCCGCCGGTCGGGCCGTCCGGCCGGCGGTCCGGGGGGACGTATCGCGGCCGCCCGCCCGACCACCGGCGGGCGCCGCCCCGGATCCGCGCAGGAGGCGCCGTGCTGAGCACCAGATCGCTCTTCAACGAGATCTACCGGAACGACCAGGCCTACCAGCTGTTCTGCAGCATCGCGGCCGGCGGCGAGGACCAGGGCGGCTGGGAGAACGAGCGGATCACCGCCCTCACCCCGGACCCGGTGCTCGCCCCGAAGATCGCCCGGCACGGCGCCGACGAGCGCAAGCACGGCCGGATCTTCACCCAGCTGCTGAACAAGCGCGGACTGCCCAAGGTGCCCGTCCCGGACGAGGCCGACTACTGCATGCTGCTGGAGTGCCAGGGCGTCGGCCTGTCCCACGAGCGGCTGCGCGGCGACACCCCGCTGACCGAGCGCGAGATCATCACCTACCTCGCGCACAGCCGGGTCACCGAGCAGCGCGCCTCCGAGCAGATGCGCCAGCTGGTCAAGGTGTACGGGGACAACCCCGAGCTCGGCCGGGCGATGCGGATGATCTCCGCCGACGAGGACGACCACCTCGCCTACTGCCACGAGGAGCTGCTGCGGCTGGTCGCCGAGGGCCACGGGCCGTACGTCCGGCACACCCTGGAGACCTGCGCCCGCGGCGAGATCCGCACCCACCGGGACGTCGGCCTCGCCGTCACCGCCCGGATGGCGCGGATCCTGCGCTGGCCCCGCTGGCAGCTGGCCGTGGTCACCCTCGGGGTGCACGCCCTCTACCTGTACGACCGGGCCTTCGGCTGGCGCCGGATGGTCACGCTGCGGATGCCGGAGCGCCGCAACGCACTGGGCACCCCGGCTCCGCCGCACGCGGAGCACGAGGTGCCCTGAGTCTGAGCCCTGAGCCGGAGCCCTTCGCCGGCTAGCGGCCGATGATGAGGCTCATCGCCTCGGCCCGGGTGGCCGGGTCGCGCAGCTGGCCGCGCACGCAGGAGGTGATGGTCTTGGCGCCGGGCTTGCGGATCCCGCGCATCGACATGCACATGTGCTCGCACTCGACCACCACGATCGCCCCGCGCGGCTCCAGGATCCGCATCAGCGCGTCGGCCACCTGGCTGGTCAGCCGCTCCTGCACCTGGGGCCGGCGGGCGTAGACGTCGACCAGCCGGGCCAGCTTGGACAGCCCGGTGATCTTGCCGCTGGCGGACGGGATGTACCCGACGTGCGCGACGCCGCGGAACGGCACCAGGTGGTGCTCGCAGACCGAGGTCAGCTCGATGTCCTTGACCAGCACCATCTCGTCGTGGCCGAGGTCGAAGGTGGTGGTCAGGACGTCCTCGGGCTCCTGCCACAGGCCCGCGAATATCTCCTTGTAGGCCCGCGCGACCCGGGCCGGAGTCTCCAGCAGGCCCTCGCGGTCGGGGTCCTCCCCCACGGCGAGCAGCAGCTCGCGGATCGCGTTCTCGGCCCGCTTCTGGTCGAAAACACCGACGGCGGGCGGACCGTCGAGCGTCACCGGGTCGATCATGCGGGCCTCGCTTACTCGTGGGAAGACTGTGGCTGAACAGCACGGATGCCGCGCCTCCAGGGTACAAACCCTGGTGACGCGGCATCCATTCCGACCGGAGTCCGGCTCAGCCCTCGGTCGGCGGCTCGGCCGCCGGCAGCGGCGGGAGCTTCACGATGTCGACCGGAGCGGTGTCGGAGGCGGCGGCGCCGTTGGTGAGCGCCAGCTCCTTCGGCGACTGCACCGGCGGCCGGGTGGACGGCGTGCGACGGGCGGAGCCCGTCCAGGCCGGCCGGGCCGGGCGCTTGACGATCGGGGCGAAGATCTCGGCGATCTGCTCCTTGTTCAGGGTCTCCTTCTCCAGGAGCTCCAGGACCAGGTTGTCGAGCACGTCACGGTTCTCGACCAGGATCTCCCAGGCCTCGTTGTGCGCGCTCTCGATGAGCTTCTTGACCTCTTCGTCGACCAGCCCGGCGACCTCTTCCGAGTAGTCGCGCTGGTGGCCCATCTCGCGGCCCAGGAAGGGCTCCGAGTTGTCGTTGCCGAACTTGATCGCGCCCAGGCGCTCGGTCATGCCGTACTGGGTGACCATGGCCCGCGCCGTGGCGGTGGCCTTCTCGATGTCGTTCGAGGCGCCGGTGGTCGGGTCGTGGAAGACCAGCTCCTCCGCCGCGCGCCCGCCCAGCATGTAGGCCAGCTGGTCGAGCATCTCGTTGCGGGTGGTGGAGTACTTGTCCTCCTCCGGCAGCACCATGGTGTAGCCGAGGGCCCGACCGCGGGACAGGATGGTGATCTTGTGCACCGGGTCGCTGTACTGGCAGGCCGCCGCGACCAGGGCGTGACCGCCCTCGTGGTACGCGGTGATCTTCTTCTCCTTGTCGGACATGATCCGCGTGCGCTTCTGCGGACCGGCCACGACGCGGTCGATCGCCTCGTCCAGGATGCCGTTGTCGATCAGCTTCTTGTCCGAGCGGGCGGTCAGCAGCGCGGCCTCGTTGAGCACGTTCGAGAGGTCGGCGCCGGTGAAGCCGGGGGTGCGCTTGGCGACGGCCGACATGTCGACGTCGGGCGCGATCGGCTTGCCCTTCTGGTGCACCTTGAGGATGTCCAGACGGCCCTGGAGGTCGGGGCGCTCGACCGCGATCTGGCGGTCGAAGCGGCCCGGGCGCAGCAGCGCCGGGTCCAGGATGTCGGGGCGGTTGGTCGCCGCGATCAGGATCACGCCGCCCTTGACGTCGAAGCCGTCCATCTCGACCAGCAGCTGGTTGAGGGTCTGCTCGCGCTCGTCGTGGCCACCGCCGAGGCCCGCACCGCGGTGCCGGCCGACGGCGTCGATCTCGTCGACGAAGATGATCGCCGGGGCGTTCGCCTTGGCCTGCTCGAAGAGGTCGCGGACGCGGCTGGCGCCGACACCCACGAACATCTCGACGAAGTCGGAGCCGGAGATCGAGTAGAACGGCACCCCGGCCTCGCCCGCGACGGCACGCGCCAGCAGGGTCTTGCCGGTCCCGGGCGGGCCGTAGAGCAGCACACCCTTGGGGATCTTGGCGCCGACGGCCTGGAACTTGGCCGGCTCCTGGAGGAACTCCTTGATCTCGTGGAGCTCCTCGACCGCCTCGTCGGCACCGGCGACGTCCGCGAAGGTGGTCTTCGGGGTGTCCTTGGTGAGCAGCTTGGCCTTGGACTTGCCGAACTGCATGACGCGCGAGCCGCCGCCCTGCATCTGGTTCATCAGGAACAGGAAGACCAGGACGATGATCACGATCGGCAGCATCGACAGCAGCAGGCTGACGAAGGTGCTCTGCTTCTCGGGACTGACCGTGTAGCCCTCGGCGAGGGTGCCCGGGTCCTTGTCGTTGATCTGGGCCTGCAGCTTGTCGGCCAGGGCGACACCCTGGTCGCCGATGTACGAGGCCTGGAACTTGTTGCCGGACGGGACCTTGCCCGTGCCGGCGTTGGACAGCGTGGCGCCGTCCTTCAACTGGATCTTGATCGTGTTCGAGTCACCGGTGGTGATCTGCGCCGACTTGACGTTGTGCGCATCGATCGCTGCGACGACCTGCCCGGTGTCCACCGTCTTGTAGCCGTTCGAGTCCGAAACGACCTGCATCAGTACGATGACGGCGAGGACGGCCAGCACGATCCACATGATCGGCGCACGGAAGTATCGCTTGACGTCCATCCATGCGGGGCGTTGCCGCCCCGTCCCTCCTGCCACTCAGCGGCGCCGGGAGGCTTTGGGCCGCGGCGCAATCCGAATCGATGCTCATGTGAAGAGCGGTTTATTGGACCGTACCGCAGTCCGACCCACCCATGGCGGGAGCACGGCGACACGGCTTAGCTTCTTTGTCCCCCGGTCCAACGGGCGGGAACAACCCTCTGTTCCCGCCCATAGCCCGAACGGAGCCCTCAGCCGCCGTAAACGTGCGGGGCGAGGGTCCCGATGAAGGGGAGGTTACGCAGCTTCTCCGCGTAGTCCAGGCCGTAGCCGACCACGAACTCGTTGGGGATGTCGAAACCGACGTACTTCACGTCGATCTCGACCTTGGCCGCGTCCGGCTTGCGCAGCAGGGTGCAGACCTCCAGCGAGGCCGGGCCGCGCGAGCCCAGGTTGCCCAGCAGCCAGGACAGCGTCAGACCGGAGTCGATGATGTCCTCGACGATCAGGACGTCCCGACCGGCGATGTCGGTGTCCAGGTCCTTCAGGATGCGCACCACACCGGAGGACTTGGTCCCCATGCCGTAGGAGGAGACGGCCATCCAGTCCATCGTGACCTGCGAGTGCAGGGCCCGGGCCAGGTCGGCCATCACCATGACGGCCCCCTTGAGGACACCGACGATCAGCAGGTCCTTGCCTGCGTAGTCCCGGTCGATCCGCTCGGCCAGCTCCTGGAGCTTGGCGTCGATCTCGTCCTTGCTGATGAGCACCTTCGCGAGGTCAGCGCCCATGTCGTTCTGGTCCACCGGGGATACGTCCTCAAACGTTCGGGGTCTGTGTGGCCGGCGGCCGGCTCCCCCGGGACGTGCCTCGCCCTCAGTCGCCCTGCCGCCGAAAGACCAGCGTGCCACACCTACGGGTGGCCTCGACGCCCCCGGGTAGGTGCAGCGGCCCCTGGCCGCGCCATCCGGTGACCAGCAGGTCCACCGTCTCCAGGTGCCGGGCGAAGAGGTCCCCGGCCGGGCAGCCCGCCCGCAGCGCCGCCCGCCGCAGCACCCGGCGCCGGACGGCGGACGGCAGTTCGGCCAGTTTCACGGCGTCCAGGGTGCCCTCGCCCGTACGGAGGTCGCGCTCGGCCAGCGAGGCCCACTGGTCGAGGGCGTCGGCGTCGTCCCGGAACAGCCGGGCGGTGCGGGCCAGCGCCTCGACCACGCCGCCGCCCAGGTGCTTCTCCAGCACCGGCAGCACCTCGTGGCGGACCCGGGAGCGGGTGTAGGCGGGATCACAGTTGTGCGGGTCGTCCCAGACCGGGATCGCCTGGGCGGAGCAGGCCTGCCGGGTGGCCGCCCGGTCCAGCTCCAGCAGCGGGCGGCGGTAGCGGCCCTTCTGGGCCGGCATCCCGGCCAGCGAGCGGGAGCCGGAGCCGCGGGCCAGGCCCAGCAGCACGGTCTCGGCCTGGTCGTCCCGGGTGTGGCCGAGCAGCACGGCGATCGCGCCGTGGCGCTCGGCGGCCTCGTCCAGGGCGGCGTAGCGGGCGTCCCGGGCGGCGGCCTCGGGGCCGCCGGCCCGGCCGACCCGCACCGGGACGGCCTCGACCGGGTCCAGGCCCAGCGAGCGCAGGCGCTCGGCGACCTGGGCGGCGCGGTCGGCGGAGCCGTCCTGGAGGCCGTGGTCGACGGTGACGGCGCCGACCCGCAGGCCGATCTTGGGGGCCTCGAAGGCGGCGGCGATGGCCAGCGCCATCGAGTCCGCGCCGCCGCTGACGGCGACCAGGACCAGCGGCGAGCCGGGGGCTGCCGGGGTGCGCGGCAGCCCGGAGGGGTGGCGGGCGGCGTTGCCGATCAGGGTGGTGCCGACGGCGGCACCGACCAGCGGCGCCCCGGCAGGGCGCTCACGGGGTTCGCGCACGGGCGCGGTGAAGGTGGTACCGGCCTCGGCGGCGAGGTCGGTGAGCGTACGGCGAACGGCCAGGCGTATCGCGGCGACGGCGGGGTGAGGGCCCACGGCGGACGACTCCTCGACGGAGGGGACAGGACTGCGGCGGGCGGCCGGAGCCGCGCACCTGGATAGCGCCGCGTTACCGGGCGCTCACAGATGGTGGCAGAAAGTGGCGGGCCGCTACGCCACCCGCGCCACCAGTACGACCACCGTCCCACGTACGGGTGAATGGAGAAACGTATCTTCACCCATCACCTGCCCGATTGGACCACTCGTACGAGCGGGTTTGACCGCCGCCGACCGCCGGCGGTCCCCCGGCACTCCGGGAATGCCCGATCCGGGCCTCCCCAGGGGCCTCCCCAGAGCCCTTCCCGGGGCCCTCCCCGGGCCCTTCCGGGCTCTTCCCAGGAGCCTCAGCGGCCGACCCGGGCGACCCAGGCGGCCGGGTCGTGGATCTCGTCCTTGGTCGGCAGGGTGTTCGGGGACGTCCACACCCGGTTGAAGCCCTCCATGCCGACCTGCTCCACCACGGCCCGGACGAACACCGCGCCGTCCTGGTACTGCCGCAGCTTGGCGTCCATGCCCAGCA
Organism: Kitasatospora sp. NPDC029367; assembly: GCF_055569135.1. Taxonomy (NCBI): domain Bacteria; kingdom Bacillati; phylum Actinomycetota; class Actinomycetes; order Kitasatosporales; family Streptomycetaceae; genus Kitasatospora; species Kitasatospora sp. NPDC029367. The sequence continues at coordinate 32,180 of NZ_JBVHYH010000066.1, read as the reverse complement.
GTCGGCGCAGCATCAGGTCCAGCCGGTTCGCCCCGCGGTCGCGGCGCTGCTGGAACTTCTCCCGGATCTCCGCCACCGTCGGCACCACGGCCGGGCCGACGCCGTCCATCACCACGTCCGCGTGGCCCTCCAGCAGCGACATCACCGCCGTCAGCCGGCCGAGGATCTCGCGCTGGGCGGGCGACTGGACGATCTCCAGCAGGTTCCCGCCGGGGGCGCTGTCCCGGCCCTCCCGGGTGCCGGTGCCCGGCAGTCCGGCGCCGAGCGAGCCCGCCGCGTCGCGCAGCCGCTCCAGCAGCGCGCCCGGGTCCACGTCCGTCTCGGCCAGGAAGGACTGCACCTCGGACTGGATGTGGTCGCGCAGCCACGGCACCGCGGTGAACTGGGTGCGGTGGGTCTCCTCGTGCAGGCAGACCCAGAGCCGGAAGTCGGACGGGTCGACGTCCAGCTCGCGCTCGACGTGCACGATGTTCGGCGCCACCAGCAGCAGCCGGCCCGGCCCCGCGCCCTCCGGGCCCAGCCGCGGCTTGTCGAACAGCGCCGCCGGGCTGTCCGGCGCCTCCAGCGAGGGCTCGGCCGGGGCGAAGGTCTCGTACTGGCCCAGCACCTTGGTGGCCAGGAACGCCAGCAGCGCGCCGACCTCGATCCCGGTGGCCTTCTCCCCCACCGACCCGAAGACGCCCGCCGCCGCACTGTTGGCCCGCCGCGCCTGGAGCTTCTCCACCAGCGGCTGGACCACCGTGCGGAAGCCCGCCACGTTCGCCCGGACCCAGCCCGGGCGGTCCACCACCAGCACCGGCGTCGCGGCGGCCGCGGCCAGACTGCTCGACCGCATCCCGGTGAACGCCCGCACGTGCTCCTCGGCCTCCAGCGCGTGCCGGCGCAGCTCGGCGACGACCGCCGCCGCCTCGGCCCGGCTCACCTCCGGCCCCGGCCGCACCAACCTGGTCGCAGTAGCGACCGCGAGATTCCAGTCGACCATGTCAGCCCCGCCGCTCGCGCTCGTCATGCCCTCACCGTACGTGCTCCCCACCGTCAACGGCAGCCACCCGCCACGAACACCTCCGCCCCCTCCGGGGCGGCCGTGGCGGCGGCCGGGGACGGTCCGTTCCCCCCGCCCGCCGCGCCCCGTCCGGGCCGCGGCGTGGGCCGCCGGCACCGGCTCGGGCGAGGTCGACGCGAGGGCCGCCCGCTCTCCGGGCAGCCTGCCCGTGGGCCCGCCCGCTCGAACCCGGCCACCGCCCCCGGATCCCGACGCCCCCTGATCCCGCCGGGGCCGGACACCGCGGCGGACACCGCGGCGGTCGGCGCAGCGGCGGGCGGCGGGGAGCGGGGTCAGTGGCAGCCGCAGGAGGCGAGGCGGGCGGCGATCCGGTCCACGGCGGCGCGGGCGGTGTCCGCCGACGCGGTGGTGCGGGTCATCACGGCGAAGGCCAGCAGGCGGCCGTCGGCGTCCACCACGGTGCCCGCGAGGGTGTTGACCCCGCTGATGGTGCCGGTCTTGGCGCGGATCAGGCCGGCCGCGTCGGCGGCGCCGGAGCCCGAGCCGTAGCGCTTGGCGAGGGTGCCGGTGAAACCGGCCACCGGGAGGCCGGTGAGGACCGGGCGCAGCGCGGGGTGCTGGTCGGAGGCGGCCAGCGCGAGCAGCCGGACCAGGACGGCGGGCGGGATCCGGTTGTCCGTGTTCAGGCCGCTGCCGTCGTTGAGGACCACGCCGGTCATCGGCACGCCGAGCCTGCCGAGTTCCTTGGTGACGGCGGTCGCCGCGCCCTCGTAAGTGGCCGGCTGGTGCCCGGCGAGGGCGACCTGGCGGGCGACCGCCTCGGCGAGCTGGTTGTCCGAGGTGGTGAGCAGGCGCTCGACCAGCCGGGCGAGGGTCGGCGAGTCGACCCTGCCGAGGACGGGGGCGTCGGCGGCGGCCGGAGCCGCGGCCGGCTTGGGCCTGCCCTCCACGGTGACGCCCTGGGCGGCCAGCATCGTGGCGAAGGCCGTGGCGGCCGCGCCGGCCGGGTCGGCGACCCGGGCCGGGGCCTCGTCCTTGCTCTTCGGGTCGACCCTGCCCTCGTCCACCATCAGCGGGACGACCAGGGCGAGGTTCTCGTTGTCGGGCTTCCGCTGCTGGGTGCTGTCGGGGTACAGCGACAGGTCGTAGTCCAGCCGGACGGTCGTGGTGCCGGCCGCCTTGAGGGCGGTGGCGGTCTGCCGGGCCAGCGACTCCAGCGAGGCCGGCGCGGTGTCGGCGTCGGCGGGCTGACCGCCGATCTGCACCTGGTCGGCGGGCAGCACGGTGAGGGTCGGGTCCCCGCCGCCGACCAGGGTGACGCTGCCCGGGTCCGCGCCGCGGACCACCCGGGTGCTGAGCCGGGTGTCGGCGGGGATCAGCGACAGGGCCGCGATCGAGGTGGCCAGCTTGGTGGTGGAGGCCGGAGTGGCCGGGGTGTTCTCGTTGGAGCCGTACAGGAGTTGACCGCCGGCCGCGTCCGCGACGGCGAGGCTCACGGTGCCCAGGCTCTTGTCGGCGAGGGCGGCGGCCAGCGCCTGCTGGAGGCCCTGGGTGGTGGGGACGGCCGCCTCCTGGCCGTCCCCGGCGACGGCCAGGACGGCGCCCGCCGCGGGCACCGGGCGCGCGACCGGCGATCCGCTGCCGCCGCCGGCACCGCTGCCACCGGGCGTGGCGGCGGGCGGCTCGGCCCGGCGGGCGGGGCTCCGGTCCGGCGTCGGCCCGCTCCTCCCCTGCTCGCCCTTGCGCCCGTCGCGGCCGCCCTGGTCACCCTGCTCGCCCTGGTCGCCACGGCCGTTGTCGTCCTCGCCCCGCCCCGCGCTGTGCCCGCCCGGCGACGGGGACGGCTGCGCGTACGCACCGCCCGCTCCCAGCACCGTCCCGGCGACCAGGAGGGCCGCTCCGAACAGCCCTGCGGCCCTACCCCCGCGACGCCGCGCCGCCCCCGCCCCAGCTCCCACCGACCGGCCCCTTTCCCCAGCACTCACTCCCGTAGGAGACACTTGGATTCTGTCAGTCCCTACCTTGGAGGAACCGTTGGAATTCGACGTCCTTATCGAAATCCCGAAGGGCTCTCGTAACAAGTACGAGGTCGACCACGAGACCGGCCGTCTGCGGCTCGACCGGATGCTCTTCACGTCGACCCGTTACCCGGCCGACTACGGCTACGTCGAGGGCACGCTCGGCGAGGACGGCGACCCGCTGGACGCCCTGGTCATCCTGGACGAGCCGACCTTCCCCGGCTGCCTCATCAAGTGCCGCGCCATCGGCATGTTCCACATGACCGACGAGGCCGGTGGCGACGACAAGCTGCTGTGCGTCCCGGCGACCGACCCGCGCTGGGAGCACCTGCGCGACATCCACCACGTGTCGGAGTTCGACCGACTGGAGATCCAGCACTTCTTCGAGGTCTACAAGGACCTGGAGCCGGGCAAGTCGGTCGAGGGCGCCAACTGGGTCGGCCGGGTCGAGGCCGAGGCCGAGGTCACCGCCTCGATCAAGCGTCTCGCGGAGCAGGGCGGCCACTGATCCGTCGTTCCGATCTAGGTCGGGACAGCCAGGGGGCCGGGGCCCGCGGACCGATCCGCGGGCCCCGGCCCCTGCCGTTCCGGGAGGCGTGCCGGGAGGCGCTCCGAAGGGCTCAGTCCTCCAGCCGGAAGCCGACCTTCAACCCGACCTGGTAGTGCTTCACCTGGCCGTCCTCGATGTGGCCGCGGATCTCCGTGACCTCGAACCAGTCGAGGTTGCGCAGCGTCCGGGAGGCCCGCTCCACCCCGTTGCGGATGGCCGAGGCGACGCTCTCGGTCGAGGACCCGACGATCTCGGTCACCCGGTACACGTGGTCGGTCATGGCGGACTCCCTCAGCTGTACGACGGCCCCCGTCCACCGTGCACCGCCCCCGCCCCGCCCGCACCCCGACGACGGCCGACCGAAGGCCGACCGCAGGCCAGGAGTCCTAGAACGCCGCGCGGACCTCGCCGACCGGGACGCCGCCGCCGAACAGCGGGGCCGCGCCGATCCGCTCGACCACGTCGTCCGCGCCGGCCACCCCGAGCCGGCGCAGCGCCGCCGCCAGCACCGGGCCGCGGGCCCGCTCGGAGCCGTCGTCGATCTTGAAGGCGAGCGCCCGGCCGTCCGCCAGCGCGACCACCTGGACGGCCTCGGCGCCCATCTTGGACAGCGCGCCCGGAACGGCCCGCATCAGCAGGGTGTCGGCCCGGCGGGTGCCGGCCACGTACTCGGGGTGGGCGCGCATCGCGTCGGCCACCCGCCGCTGCGCGGTGCCCTCCCCGGCGAGCACCAGGCTGCGGTAGCCGCGGGCCAGGCCGGTCAGCGTGACGGCGAGCAGCGGGGCACCGCAGCCGTCCACCCCGGTGTGCACCGGGGTCTCACCGGTGCCCTCGGCCAGGGCCTCGCGGGCGAGCCCCTGGATCGGGTGCGCCGGGTCGAGGTACGCCTCGGTGTCCCAGCCGTTGGCGACGCAGGCGGCCAGCCAGCCGGCGTGCTTGCCGGAGCAGTCCATCAGGATCGGGGCGCGCCGTCCGCCGGCGGCGAGCAGCAGCTCCGCCTCGGTCTCGTCCAGGGGCAGGTCGGCCGGGGTGCGCAGGGCCGACTCGTCGAGGCCGGCGGAGCCCAGGATGGCCCGTACGCCCTCGAGGTGGAACGATTCTGCGGAGTGGCTGGAGGCCGCCAGGGCCAGCAGCTCGCCCTCGATCGCCAGCCCGGCCCGCAGGGTCGCCATCGCCTGGAACGGCTTGGCCGTCGAGCGCGGGAAGACCGGCGCCTCGGGATCGCCGAGCGCGAACTCCACCGAACCGTCGGCGGCCAGCAGAACCAGGGAGCCGTGGTGCCTGCCCTCGGTGAAGCCCGAGCGTATGACCTCGGCGAGCACGGGCGGGGTGGCGGACTGGGACATCGCGGAGCCTTCCGGGGGCGAGGGTGGGCCGGGAGGAAGCCGGACCCACCCGCCCCACGACGACTCACCCGGTCTAGAGCGGCCTCTCCGAGAGCAGGTCGTCGACCCGTGCTTCCCCATCACGGTACCTGCGGGTGATCTCGGCATTGCAACCGTCCGCCGTCCGCAGCAGCCGCTGGCGCCGGCCGGACACCTCGCGCTCGTGGGCGCGCAGCCGCTCCAGGGCGGCCAGCAGTTCCTCCGCCGGGTGGGCCGCCAGGTCGGCGAGCTGGACGTCGCCCATCAGCGCGTCCGCCTCCAGCTGGGACTCCTGGGTGCGCGGCGGGCCGAGGGTGACGTGCCGGGCCGAGCGCCGCACCGTGGAGGGCGCGTCGGTCAGGATGGCCGGCAGCCGGTCCAGCAGGTCGCCGCCGGGCCCCTCGCCGGCCGCCGGGGCCGGGTGGGCGGGGCCGCCGCCGGGGCGCCGGTCGAGCTCGGCGCGCAGGATGTCCATCCGCCCGTGCAGCAGCCGCCGCAGGTAGGACAGGTCGGCCTCCTGGGCCAGGGTCTCCCGGCGCAGGATCCGCAGCTGGTCCAGGCCCAGCGCCTCCAGGTCGGGCTCACCGTCCTGGACGGCCGTCCAGGGCCGGTCCCCGGAGGCCTGCGCCACCGGTCCGGAACGGCTCCACGCCGCGCTGCTCGCGTCCATCATCCAACCCACCTGCCGTCGTCCGATCCCGCCCGCTCGCGGCACTCCGTCCCTGCCGCCGGCCCGGCCCGTCCCCCGACGGGCTCGTGCGTCCCGTCCGTTGGCACGCCCGGGGGCCCCGAAGGGTTCCACTCCCCGGCCGGGACCACCCGCCGGGGCGACCCCGACAGAACGCCTGACCTACCGGCTCGACCGCCCGGCCGAACCCCGGCCCGGTGCGGCGGACCTCCAGGCGCGCCGGGCCCTTCGTACGGTCCCCCAGCGTGCCACCCCACCCGGCGCGCGCGCACCGCCCGTGCACCCGAACGGCCCCCTGGCGAACGGGGGTGGCTGATATGACCGGGCCTTTCCGCAGCAGGAGCAGCGCCCGAACCTGCGCAGGCGCGCACTGCACGGCGTGCGCCACCCTTGCGCGCGCCCCGGGTGTACGCCCCCGGATTCCCCCGAGACCCCACGGGGCGCTCGTGCGCTCCGGCACAATGGCGGCATGCGAGCAGTGGTGCAGCGAGTGACCGAGGCCCGGGTGACCGTGGCCGGAGAGACCGTCGGCGCGATCGAGGGGCCCGGGCTCTGCGTCCTGGTCGGCGTGACCCACGAGGACACCCCGGCCAAGGCGGCCCAACTGGCCCGCAAGCTCTGGACGCTGCGGATCCTGCCGGTCAACGGCGAGGGCGTGGAGCAGAGTTGCTCGGACATCGGCGGCCCGCTGCTGGTGATCAGCCAGTTCACCCTCTACGGCGACGCCCGCAAGGGCCGTCGGCCCACCTGGACCGCCGCCGCCCCCGGGCCGGTCGCCGAGCCGCTGGTGGACGAGGTGGTGGCCCAACTGCGCGCGCTGGGCGCCAAGGTGGAGACCGGCCGGTTCGGCGCCGACATGCAGGTGGCGCTGGTGAACGACGGCCCGTTCACCGTCCTGGTCGAGGTCTGAGGCCCCGGCGGGCCCGAGGGCCGGACCCCTGAGGCCCGGCCCGGCCCTGGCCCTCTGCCCGGCGCCTACTGCGGGACGATCACGTCCTGGGTGCCCGGCACCGTGCCGGCCAGCAGCACCGCGTCCACCGGGACGTTCCGCTTGACGACCGCCAGCGCGATCGGCCCCAGCTCGTGGTGCCGGGCCGAGGAGGTCACGACGCCCAGCGCCCGCCCGTCCGGGTCGGAGGCCAGCCGCACCTCGGTGCCGTGCGGGGGCAGCGTCTCCTCGGTGCCGTCCAGGTGCAGGAAGACCAGCCGGCGCGGCGGGCGGCCCAGGTTGTGCACCCGGGCGACGGTCTCCTGGCCGCGGTAGCAGCCCTTCTGCAGGTGGACGGCGGTGCGCAGCCAGTCCACCTCGTGCGGGATGGTCCGGTGGTCGGTCTCGAAGCCGAGCCGGGGCCGGTGGCCCTCGATCCGCAGCGCCTCGTAGGCCCAGACGCCGGCCGCCGGGCCGTACCCGGCGGTGCGCTCCGCCAGCTCGGCGCGCGGCACGAACAGGTCGCGGCCGTACGGGAGTTCGCGGACGGCGGCGGCGCCCTCGACGGAGCCGGTGGAGCCGGCCGGCAGGTGGACCACGGCGTAGTCGGCGGTCGCGTCGGCGACCTCCACCCGGTAGAAGAACTTCATGCTCTCCAGGTAGCCGACCAGCGCCTCCTGGGTGCCGGGCTCGACGTGCGCCCAGGTGGTGGTGCCGTCGTCGACCAGGTAGAGGGCGTGCTCGACATGCCCGTTCGGGGAGAGCACCAGCGCCTCGGTGGCGTGCTGCGGCTCCAGCCCGCTGACGTGCTGGGTGAGCAGCAGGTGCAGCCAGGCGAGCCGGTCCGCGCCGGTGACGGTGACCACCCCGCGGTGCGAGAGGTCGACGAAGCCGGTGCCCCGGGACAGGTTCCGTTGCTCGCGGAAGATGTCGCCGTAGTGGGCGGCGACGCCCTCGTCGGCCCCCTCGGCGGGGACGGCTCCGGGCAGGGCAAGCAGCGGGCTCTTCACACCGGTCATACCGGCCAGCTTACGACCGCTCGGCGGCCGGCCCGGCGGCGCAGTCGGCGCAGCGGCCGAAGATGGCGAAATGCTTGAGGTCGGTGTCGAAGCCGTGCTGCTCGCGCAGCCGGTCGATCAGCGGCTGGGCGATCTCGGTGTCGGTCTCGGTGACCTTCTCGCAGTCCCGGCAGACCAGGTGGAGGTGGTGGTGGCGGCCGGCCAGGTGGTAGGTCGGGGCGCCGTGGCCGAGGTGGGCGTGCGAGACCAGGCCCAGCTCCTCCAGCAGCTCCAGGGTCCGGTAGACGGTGGAGATGTTGACGCCGCTGGCGGTCTTGCGGACGTGGCAGAGGATGTCGTCGGGGGTGGCGTGGTCGAGGGCGTCCACGGCCTCCAGCACGAGCTGCCGCTGCGGCGTGAGGCGGTAGCCGCGCTCGCGCAGGTCGGCCTTCCAGTCGCCGGAGAGCTGCCAGTCGGTGGTGCCGGTGTCCGCCACGGTTTCTGTCCCTGCCAAGGTCGGGGGTCCTGTGGCAAGTGTAGGGACCGGCCGCGGGCCGGTCCCTACTCGTGCACGGAACGTCTTGAACCGTGGCTGCTCGCCGCGGCCGCTCGGACTGTGCCAGCCCGGGCCGTGCCTACTTGAAGAAGGCGATGCCGTCGTCCGGCAGGTCGTTGATGTCCTTGATCAGCTGGGCCGGGCTGAGCACCTTCTTGAGCTGCGCGGACATGTACGGGCGCAGCGGCACGTTCGGGGCGGCCTTCTCGCCGACCCAGAGCAGCTCGCCGTTGACGAAGCCGAACAGCCGCTTGCCGCCGGTGTACTCCGGGGAGCCCTCGATCCGGGCCACCGCGTCGGTGGAGACGTCGACCTGCGGCTTGCCGTCGGCCAGCTCGCCGTACCAGATCTCGACCGTGCCGTCGTCGCGGACGGAGGAGATCTCGATCCCGCGGACACCGCTGGTGCCGTCGTGGTTGCTGGTGATGCGCCAGAAGGCGTGCTCGTTCTCCAGCGGGCGGACCTTCTCACCCTCCTCGTTCAGCACCCAGGTGCGGGAGCGGAACTCCAGGAAGGGACGGCCGTCGTGGCGGATCACGATCTCCTGGCCGAAGTTGCACTTCTCCGTGCCGGGGAAGTCGTACACGCCCGCGCCCTCCCAGGTACCGAGGAGGAAGGCGAGCGGGACGACGTCCCTGTGGAGGTCAGAAGGGATCTCGATCATGTTCCTGGTCGCTGTCGTGGTCGGTGCGGTCTGCCTCAACCGTACGGCAGGGTCAGCGCTGGCCCTGGTACAGCTTCATCACCGAGAAGATGGCGAACCAGGTGATCAGCACGGCCATCAGGGCCAGCAGACCGTCGAAGAAGATTTCCAGACCGGACACGGGGGGCTCCCAGGCGGCGACAGTGTGGTGGATTTTGCTCGCGCTCACTCTATCCGGAGGGCTACGGTCGGTCGCGGTGAGCCCCACCACGTCGGCTTCCGCGCCGCAGCGCAGCCGCCGCACCGCCTCCCCGGGGCGCCGTTCAAGGTTTGCCCATGGGATTCCACGATGACGGCGGACGGGGGCGGCGGGACCTCTAAGGTGGCGCCATGTCGAAGAAGCTCGTCATCAAGGTGACCGCCGGTGCGGACGCGCCGGAGCGGTGCTCGCAGGCCTTCACGGTGGCGGCCGTGGCCGTCGCCAGCGGGATCGAGGTCTCGCTGTGGCTGACCGGGGAGTCCTCCTGGTTCGCCCTGCCGGGGAAGGCGGCGGAGTTCGAGCTGCCGCACGCCGCACCGCTGCCGGACCTGCTGGAGTCGATCCTGGCGGCCGGCTCGGTGACGCTGTGCACCCAGTGCGCGGCCCGGCGCGGGATCGAGCAGAAGGACACCGTCGAGGGCGTCCGGATCGCGGGCGCGCAGGTCTTCGTCAGCGAGATCATGGCGGACGGCGTCCAGGCGCTGGTCTACTGACGCCCTACGGGCGTTCCTCGTGGTCGGGGCGGTCCCGGTCGTGGCCGGGCTCGTCCCACTTCGGGTCCTCCCAGCGCGGGTCGTTCCACCAGTCGTCGTCCGGGTCCCGCTTGTTGGCGAACACCGCGGCGGCCGGCGGGATGACCATCGCGACCACGCACAGGCCGACCGCGGCTCCCACCGAGAAGAACCGCACCACGCCCCAGGCCAGGACGAACAGGCCCAGGCACACGCCCATCATGGCGTAGTAGTAGCGCCGCCGGCGCCTCGTCTGCACGTCTTCCACGGTACGACCGAGGGCCCCCGCACGGCAGGGGCCCTCGGCGTGATCGTCCGTGCCGGTCAGACCGCGATCGCGACCTCGACGGCGGCGCCCTGGGAGGCCACCACCTGACGGTCCACGGTCTGGCCCGGGACCAGCGCCCGCAGGGTCCACTTGCCCGGGCGGGCGAAGAACCGGAACTGGCCGGTCGCCGAGGTGGGCACCTCGGCCGTGAACTCGTTGTTCTCGTCCAGCAGCCGGACGTAGCCGTTGACCGGCTCACCGTCGCGGGTCACCGAACCCTGGATGATCGTCTCGTTCGCCACGTCAACTCCTGCCAGGTCCGGCCCGCCGGCCTTCGCACCGCACATGTCTGTCTCCTTCTGACTTACGGGTCGAGCCGGGGGCTCAGTTGCTGCCGAGCTCGATCGGCACGCCGACCAGGCTGCCGTACTCGGTCCACGAGCCGTCGTAGTTCTTCACGTTCTCCTGGCCGAGCAGCTCGTGCAGCACGAACCAGGTGAGCGCGGAGCGCTCGCCGATCCGGCAGTAGGCGATGGTGTCCTTCGCCAGGTCGATGCCCTCGGCCTCGTAGAGGGCCTTGAGCTCGTCGTCGCTCTTGAAGGTGCCGTCGTCGTTGGCGTTCTTCGCCCACGGGATGTTGCGGGCGCTCGGCACGTGGCCGGGGCGCTGCGACTGCTCCTGCGGGAGGTGGGCCGGGGCGAGCAGCTTGCCGGAGAACTCGTCGGGCGAGCGGACGTCGACCAGGTTGAGGCTGCCGATGGCGGCGATCACGTCGTCGCGGAAGGCGCGGATCGAGGAGTCGGCGGCCTGCGCCTTGTACTCGGTGGCCGGGCGGGCCGGGACCTCGGCGACCAGGTCGCGGGAGTCCAGCTCCCACTTCTTGCGGCCGCCGTCCAGCAGGCGGACGTCGCCGTGGCCGTACAGCTTGAAGTACCAGTAGGCGTACGAGGCGAACCAGTTGTTGTTGCCGCCGTACAGGACGACGGTGTCGTCGTTGGCGATGCCCTTGGCGCTGAGCAGCGCCTCGAAGCCGGCCCGGTCGATGAAGTCGCGGCGGACCGGGTCCTGGAGGTCCTGCTTCCAGTCGATCCGGACGGCGTTGCGGATGTGGTTCTTGTCGTACGCGGAGGTGTCCTCGTCGACCTCGACGATGACGACCTTCGGGTCGTCCAGGTGGGCCTGGACCCAGTCGGCGTCGACCAGGACGTCGCTGCGGCTCATGGTGGTGTTCTCCATCCGAGGGCGGTTTGCGGAAGGTGCTGCTCAGCTGCTCAGCGGGGGTGCTGCCGGGGTGGTGCCGGGGTACCCGAACGGAGGCGGTCCGAAATCCTGTCCGAATGATGGGACGGGGGAGGGAAGCCGGGGCGATCGGGCGGGGAACTGCGGAGTACGGAGGACCATCGGCCCCGAGGGCCGGACGAGGTCACCGGAAGGTCGGCGGCGGGCACGAACTGCCCTGCCGGAATGCCGACTCAGCGCATTCGACACAGACAGGCGGCCACGCGGCACAGGTCGACCGCCCGCCGCTTCGTGAGATCCGTCTGTCGCTTCATGCCGACGATGCTAGGGACACCGGAGGCCCGCTGTCATCAGCGTATCGAATGCCGAGACCAGAACGACCGGATGCTGGGATTCGCCCTCGGTGCGGCCCGCCGGGCGGCGGGCGGGCCCCCGCCGACGGCGCACAACGGGCGGAAACGACACCGCTCCGCGGGCCGCGCTGGACAGCGCGTCTCGCGGAGCGGAACGGAGGGTGCCCTTTCGGACCGGCCGGCGGCGGCCGGAGGAGGAGGGCGGTCAGCCCAGCAGCTTGACGCCCTTGCCCTCGAAGGACAGCTGGAGGCCCTCCGGCAGCGGCGCCACGCCGTCCTTGGCGGCCAGCTGGAGGCCGGCCGGCATCGAGTCCAGGGTGAAGGCGGCCGGCTCGATCTTCCGGTTGCCCAGCCCGGCGACCATCTCGGCCAGCGAGCTCAGCTTGAGGCCGTCCACGGTGATGGTGTTGCCCGTGTTGTGCACGGTGGCCTCACCCACCGAGACCGGCCCCAGCGAGGCCTTGACCTTGCCCGGGCCGCCGTACGACAGGCTCAGCCGGGCGTTGCCGCCGACCGGCAGCGGGCCGCCCATCAGCTGGGAGGCCGGGGGCAGCAGCTGGGCGAGGTCCTGGTAGCTGATCACGCCGCTGCCGGCGCCGCTGTCCACGGTCGCGCTGTTCAGGCTGTCGCTCACCTCGACCCCGGACAGCTTCGCCTTGAAGGAGTGCAGCGCCACCTGCTGCCCGTTGTTCTGGACGGTCAGTCCGTCCGAGGAGATCCGGACGTCGTCCAGCTTCTTCGAGACCACCTGGGTGAGGAACGGGAAGCCCTCGATCGTGACGTCCGGGCGCTGGCCCATCCGGCCGTTCTTCACCAACTGGTCGGCGGCCTCGTCCTCGGCCACGCCGACCGCGATCCGGTCCGCGCCCACCAGCAGCCCGGAGAGCACCACCAGGCCGATCGTCGCCTTCAGCCATCCGCGCATCGTGTCCCCCGTCGTCGCCGGTCGCCGTCGTCCGTCCCGGAGCCGCGCCGGGCGCGGCCCTCCCGCACGACCGTACGACGTCCCGCCCCGGAAGGTGGTTCCGGGGCGGGACGCGGTCGTGACGTACCCGACTCAGCCGGCCAGCAGGCCGGTGGCCATCCAGATCAGCGGTGCGGCCACCGCCAGCGGCAGCGCCACGCCCGCCGTCATGTGCACGAAGCGGGACGGGAAGTCGTACGCCGCGACCCGGCGGCCGACCAGCGCACCCAGCCCGGCCAGCGCACCCAGCGCCACCGGCGCGCCCACCAGCAGGCCCAGCAGCACCGCAGCGACCAGACCCAGCACCGGGCCCAGCTGCTTGGGCCCGGGCAGCGGAGCCGCCGCCAGCAGGGTCGCCAGCGCGACCGCGCCCACCCCCGCCGGCACCCAGTCGGCCAGCAGCAGCGTGGTGCACAGCGCCGTCACCACGGTGGCCGAACCCAGCACGGTCAGCGCGTAGAACCGCTCCTTCGGGTCCGACGGACGGAACGTCTGGAGCACCAGCACCAGCAGGAAGAACCCGCCCAGGGCGCCCACCACGGCCGCCACGCCGTTGCCGGCGCCCGCCAGCAGCACCGCCACGTCGGCGGTGAGCCCGGCCAGCGCGGCCAGCAGGATGCCCTGCCGGGCCGGCCACATGCCGTTCAGCCGGAACCAGCCGGCCGCCGTGAGCAGCTGCAGCGCCGCCACCACCAGGGCCAGCGCCACCTGCCCCAGCGCGGCACCGCCGGCCAGCAGCGCGGCCACGGCGGCGGTGATCAGGGCGGGCTGGAGGCCCGGGTCGATGATCGGCGAACCGGTCCGGCCGCCCGGGGACGGGGCCGCAGCCGGGGCCGCAGCCGGGGACGGGGCCCCCGGGAATGGGCCGCCGCCCGGCACCGGCTGCACCGGGACGGCGCCGTACGGCGGGGCCGCGGGCGCGTCCGGGCGCTTGAGCGTCATGGTCGGCTGGTCGAGGCCGGGCCCGGCACCGGGCGCCCCCACGGGCGGCGTGCCCACGGGCGGCGTGCCCACGGGCGGCACCGCGGCCGCGGGGTGCCCGAGCGGGGCGCCCTGCTGCGGGGCGCCCTGCTGCGGGGCGCCCTGCTGCGGGGCGGTCCGCGGCGCCGGAGCGGGCGCCCCGGCCGGGGCCGCGTGCCGCGCCCGGGAGGGCGGCGGCGGGGCCTGCTGCGGCGCCTGCGGCGGGTACGGCTGCGCCGCCGGAGGCTGCTGCGGGTACGACTGGGCCGGCCCCTGCGGCGGGTACGGCTGCGCCGCCGGCGGCTGGTGCACCGGCGGCCGGCCGTGCTGCGGCGGTCGGCCGTGCTGCGGCGGCGGGGCGACCGGCATCGCGCCGGAGACCGTCACCGGCGGCAGCAGCGTGGTGGCCGCCGCGTCGTCCAGCGGCGGGACGGGCGGGAGCAGCGTGGTCGCCGCGTCGTCCATCGGGGGCACCGGCGGCAGCAGGGTGGTGGCGGCCGCGTCGTCCAGCGCGGGCACCGGCGGCAGCACGGCAGTGGCGTCGGCGTCGTCCACCGGATAGCCGTACGGGTGCTGCGGCGGTTGCGGCGCGTGCTGCGGCCGGTACTGCTGCGGCTGCGGATAGGGCTGCTGCGGCTGGTGCTGCGGCCAGTTGCCGTAGCCGCCGCCGTGGTTCGGGTTGTTCGGGTCGTTCATGTCCGTCACGCCGCTCAGCCTCCCGCGAACGGCGGGAGGACCTCGACCGTCCCGCCCTCGGTCAGGGCCACCGTCGCGTGGTCCCGGCCGCCGACCTGCGCGCCGTCGACCAGGTACGAGCAGTGCCCGAGCAGCTGGACGAGCTTCGGCCGGTCGGCGTGCCGCGCCCTGGCCGCCGCCAGCGCCTCCGCCAGGGTCGCCGCCTCGTACGGCTCCTCGGCCAGCCCGGCCTCGGACTTCGCCGCCGCCCAGTAGCGGATCGTCCCGCGCGCCCGGGCGCCGCTCGCGGGCTCGGTGGTCGCGCCCATCGGGCCACCCCATTCCGTTCGTCCTCGCCCGGCCCCGGTGACCCGGTCCGGCTCGCCACCGGAGCGTGCCCCGACCACCCGAACGATGGACCCGGGCAGCGCCGCCGATGTGCGTCCCATGATGGCGTGTCCGCCGGTGCGAGCGGCAATCGCCCTGGCCCGACCGGCCCGGAGCGGGGCTCGAAGCTGTGGCCAGGCTCACCCGGCGCACGCCCGGATTGGGCGAACCGTCGGATTCACGCACTCCCGGCGCGCAGAGCGGTCGGCTATCCTCGACCTCCAAGAGGGATCCGGGCAGAGTCGCCCCCGGGTCCTTTTGTGCTTTCAGGACGCCAGTACGGACGTTCGTGCGATTCGTCGGCCCACCCCCGACGCTTCGTGGGAACCGCCCCGCTCTCTCGGCACAAGGACGTGCCGGGCCGACGGGGTGTCGCCACCCCGGCGCCGGGCCGCCACCCGGGACCGGACCAGACCGGAGGGTTCGCGGGATGAACAGGGCAGAAACGGTGCGCCGCGGGTTGCGGGACCCCCGGTGCGCCGAGTGCTCCCGCGGCACCCCCCGGGCGTCCTCCCCCCTGCCCTCAGCACCTGCGCCCACCGACTGCGGCGGCAGCCGGGGCGCGACCGCGACGACCCGGAAAGGGGACCCCCGGGTATGAGTTCACTCCTCCTCCTCACCAACGCACTGCAGCCGTCCGCCGAAGTGCTACCGGCCCTCGGCCTGCTGCTGCACAACGTCCGGGTGGCCCCCGCCGAGGGGTCGGCCCTGGTCGACACCCCCAGCGCGGACGTCATCCTGGTCGACGGGCGCCGCGACCTGCCGCAGGTCCGCAGCCTGTGCCAGCTGCTGCGCTCCACGGGCATCGGCTCCCCGCTGATCCTGGTGGTCACCGAGGGCGGCCTGGCCGCCGTGACCGCCGAGTGGGGCATCGACGACGTCCTGCTGGACACCGCCGGCCCGGCCGAGGTCGAGGCCCGGCTGCGGCTCGCGCTCGGCCGCCTCCAGGTCGCCACCGACGACAGCCCGATGGAGATCCGCAACGGCGACCTCTCGGTCGACGAGGCCACCTACTCCGCCAAGCTCAAGGGCCGGGCGCTCGACCTCACCTTCAAGGAGTTCGAGCTGCTCAAGTACCTCGCCCAGCACCCCGGCCGGGTCTTCACCCGGGCCCAGCTGCTCCAGGAGGTCTGGGGCTACGACTACTTCGGCGGCACCCGCACGGTGGACGTGCACGTCCGGCGGCTGCGCGCCAAGCTCGGCGTGGAGAACGAGCAGCTGATCGGCACCGTGCGCAACGTCGGCTACCGCTTCGTCGTCCCGGAGAAGACCGACAAGAGCGAGCGCCCGGACCTCGCCCAGCGCCCCTCGGCCCCGCTGGAGGCCTGACGGGCCCGCCCGGAGGAGCCGGGCGGGTCGGGCGGGCCGTCGGCCCGTCCGGCTCGTCCGGATTGCTCCCGGTCCCGCCCGGGAGCGGCCCCGGCTCCCACTGCCGTCCCGGGGACCACACGCGTAGACTCCATCCGTGGCCAAGGTGACGCGCGACGATGTAGCCCGACTGGCTGGGACCTCGACCGCGGTCGTCAGCTACGTGATCAACAACGGTCCGCGCCCGGTCGCGCCCGCGACCCGGGAGAAGGTCCTCGCGGCGATCGAACAGCTCGGCTACCGGCCGAACAGCGTCGCCCAGGCGATGGCCTCCCGCCGGACCAACCTGATCGGCATGGTCGTCCCGGACGCCCGCCAGCCCTTCTTCGCCGAGATGGCCCACGCCGTCGAACGGGCCGCCTCCGAGCGCGGCAAGCTCGTCCTGATCGGCAACTCCGACTACGTCGACGACCGCGAGGTCCACTACGTCCGCGCCTTCCTCGGCATGCGGGTCTCCGGCCTGATCCTGGTCAGCCAGGGCCCCTCGCAGCGCGCCGCCGAGGAGTTCGCCGCGATGGAGGGCGCGAAGGTGGTGCTGCTGCACCGCCGCCCCGAGGCGATCGACGACGTCGCGGTGGTCACCGACGACGTGGGCGGCGCCGAGGCCGTCGTCCGCCACCTGCTGGAGGTGCACGGGCACCCGTACGTGGCGTGCTTCGGCGGCCCGGTGGAGTCCCCCGCCCCCGGCGACCCGGTCATCGACCACGTCGAGGGCTGGCAGCGCGCCATGGACGCCCACGGCATCCCCACCGAGCCGCACCTGATCGACGCCCCCTTCCACCGCTACGGCGCGTACGACGTCGCGCTCCGGCTGCTGCGCTCGCCCGACCGGCCGCGGGCCGTCTTCTGCTCCACCGACGACCAGGCGATCGGCGTGCTGCGGGCCGCCCGCGAGGTCGGCCTGCGGGTCCCCGAGGACCTCGCGGTGGCCGGCTTCGACGACGTGCCCGAGGCCGCGCTCGCCGACCCGCCGCTGACCACCGTCGCCTCCGACCGCGACGCGATGGCCCGGGCCGCCGTGGACCTGGTGCTGGACGACTCGCTGATGGTGCCCGGCTCGGACACCGAGCGGGTCCGCAAGTTCCCGTCCCGCCTGGTCATCCGCCGTTCCTGCGGCTGCGACGGGGCCGCGCCCGACCGGGCCCCGCTGGACTAGCCGGAGCGGAACTTCCCGTTCCGCCCCAAGAGCTGCCTGACCAGGCTTTATGAGAAGTCAACGGGCTTCTCGCCCCGTTCTGAGCCGCTTCTCATCCGGTCCTCATCCACCGGGCGGAGCTTGGTCGGCATGAGCGAACAGCGGCACAACCCCAGCGAGCAGTACGGTCCGTACGAGCCCCGCGTCATCGAGGGCACCGTGCTGGGCTCCGACACCGGCGGCACCGACCCGCGCACCGACCCGCGCACCGGGTACGGCCACCACGAGGACGGCACCGACCCGTACTCCGGGTACGGCCACCACGAGGACCACCACGGTGCCGCCTTCGGCGCGACGCCGCCTCCCCCGCTGATGCCGCCCGAGCCGCCCACGCTGCTCGGCCACCCCTCCGGCCCCGAGGGCCCGGGCCACCACGGCGGCCGGGCCCGGCGCGGACTGCTGCGCGGACGGCTCGCCCTGGTGACCGCCGTCGCCGCGATCGCCGCCGTCATCGGCGGGGTCACCGGCGGGGTCATCGCCGCCGACCGGCAGTCCTCCGACACCCGGGTCGGAACGATCGCCAGCCCCGTCTCCGCCCGCACCGACGGCACCGCCAACGTGCCCGCCATCGCCGCCGCCGTCGCGCCCAGCGTCGTCCAGATCACCGTCAAGGAGAGCAACGGCACCGCCACCGGCACCGGCGTCGTCCTGGACGCCGACGGTCGGATCCTCACCAACTACCACGTGATCGACGGCGCGTCGAACGGCGGCCGGATCACCGTCACCTTCAAGGACGGCTCCACCGCCCCCGCCACCGTGACCGGCACCGACAAGAACCTGGACGTCGCCGTGATCACCGCGAGCGGCGCCAAGAACCTCACCCCCGCCGTCCTCGGCGACTCCTCCACCGTCGCCATCGGCGACCCGGTCGTCGCCATCGGCAACCCCGACGGCCTCACCGGCACCGTCACCTCCGGCATCATCAGCGCCGAGAACCGCGACGTCACCGTCCAGCTCGACGAGGGCTCCACCAGCGGCAACGGCGGCTTCGGCCTCCCGTTCCTGCCCGGCGTGCCCGGCCTGCGCGGCGGCGCGGCCCAGCAGCAGCAGAACAGCGGCAGCAGCACCACCTACAAGGCCTTCCAGACCGACGCCGCCCTCAACCCCGGCAACTCCGGCGGCCCGCTGATCAACGCCAACGGCCAGGTCATCGCCATCAACTCCGCGATGTACGCGCCCAGCGGCTCCGGCTCCTCGGGCAGCAGCAGCGCCGGCAGCGTCGGCCTCGGCTTCGCCATCCCGATCAACGACATCAAGCAGGTCCTGCCGAAGCTGGAATCCGGCCAGAGCCTGTGAGCCACAATCCGTAGCAACCGGTGAACGTCCGCGAGGCGGACAATTGCCACCAGCAGCAGACCCAGCAGACCCGACAGCGAGCCCTCCACCCGACGAGAAAGGGCAGCAGCCCATGACCCCGTCCGCCGACGACCGCACCCCCGCCGAGGCCGGCCACCCCTCCGCCCGGCTCCTCGTGGTCGACGACGAACCCGCCCTCCGGGACGCCCTGGAGAGCAGCCTCGCCTTCGAGGGCTACGAGGTCGCCACCGCCACCGACGGCTACGAGGCCCTGGAGTCCGTCGAGCGCGACAAGCCCGATCTCGTCCTGCTGGACATCATGATGCCCCGGATGGACGGCCTCACCGCCGTCCGCCGGATGCGCTCCCGCGGCGACACCGTCCCCGTCCTGATGCTCACCGCCCGCGACGCCGTCGGCGACCGCGTCACCGGGCTCGACGTCGGCGCCGACGACTACCTCGCCAAGCCCTTCGAACTCGACGAACTCCTCGCCCGCGTCCGCGCCCTGCTGCGCCGCAACGCCCTCGCCACCGAGGCCGCCGCCCGCGCCGCCGCCGAGGACGACAGCGAGGTCCTCGCCTTCGCCGACCTGCGGATGAACACCGCCACCCGCGAGGTCACCCGGGCCGGCAAGCCGGTCGAACTCACCCGCACCGAGTTCATGCTGCTGGAGATGTTCCTCTCCCACCCCCGCCAGGTCCTCACCCGCGAGCAGATCCTCAAGGCGGTCTGGGGCTTCGACTTCGAGCCCTCCTCCAACTCCCTGGACGTGTACGTGATGTACCTGCGCCGCAAGACCGAGCAGGGCGGCATGCCGCGCCTCATCCAGACCGTCCGA
Organism: Kitasatospora sp. NPDC029367; assembly: GCF_055569135.1. Lineage (NCBI taxonomy): Bacteria > Bacillati > Actinomycetota > Actinomycetes > Kitasatosporales > Streptomycetaceae > Kitasatospora > Kitasatospora sp. NPDC029367. The sequence continues at coordinate 13,118 of NZ_JBVHYH010000066.1, read as the reverse complement.
GGCGTCGGCTACGCCCTGCGCCCGGCCGCCGGCACCAACGCGTGAGCGCTGTTCCGCCCCCGCCGCTGGCCCCACCGCGCGTGGTGCCCAGCAGGCGCCGGCGCGTCGTCCAGTGGTACCGCTCCCGCTCGCTGCGCGGCCGTCTCACCTTCCTGAGCGCGGCCGCGGTGGCCGTGGCCATCGCCCTGTCGGCACTGGCCTGCTGGTTCATCGTGGAGAAGCAGCTGTACGGCCAGGTCCGGACGGAACTGCTCAACGCGCCGCAGCCCCGCGGTGTCCCGTCCGTCCTGTACTGCGCCTCCTCCCCGCAGGAGACGCCGACATCACAGGGAAACCCGCCGTCCGAGGGCAGCAATCCGCTCCGGGACGTCCAGTTCGTCATCGCCGACACCGGACAGGTCTGCTTCCTCGAACGCACCGGCCGAGCGGTCCTGGCCGAACCGAAGGACACCCAGGCCTACCACCTCAAGCCCGGCCAGTCGATCATCCGTGACGGCACCTACGCCAACGGCGATCCGGCGGTCATCCGCATCTCCGCCCTCCAGAGCCACAACCTCGGCCCGGTCCTGGCGATGGTGGCAACCCCCACCAAGTCCATCGAGGAATCCCTCCAGGGCCTCGCCATCCTCCTCGGCGCCGTCTCCCTCGGCGGCATCCTGCTCGCCGCCGTCGCCGGCCGCCTCGTCGCCCACTCCTCCCTCAAGCCGGTCGACCAACTCACCGACGCCGTCGAGCACATCGCCCGCACCGAGGAGGTCGGCACCACCATCCCGGTGCACGGCGACGACGAGATCGCCCGGCTGTCCACGTCCTTCAACTCGATGAGCACCGCCCTCGCCAACTCCCGCGAGCGCCAGACCCGGCTGATCGCCGACGCGGGCCACGAGCTGCGCACGCCGCTCACCTCGCTGCGCACCAACGTCGACCTGCTGATCCGCAGCAACGACACCGGCCGCCCGCTGCCCCCGGCGACCAAGACCAAGCTGCTGGGCAACATGAAGGCCCAGATGCAGGAACTCACCGTGCTGATCGGCGACCTGCTCCAGCTCTCCCGTCCCGACACCCCCAAGACCGGCCCGAACCTGACGGTGGTCGCCCTGCACGAGATCGCCGGACGGGCGGTCGAGCGGGCGAAGCTCCGTGGTCCCGGACTGGTCTTCGAGACGACCGTCGAGCCCTGGTACGCGCACGGCGACGCGGCGGGCCTGGAACGGGCCGTGATCAACCTGCTGGACAACGCGGTGAAGTACAGCCCGCCCGGCGGGACCATCGAGGTCCGGCTCCAGCACGGCGTGCTGACCGTCCGCGACCACGGCCCCGGCATTCCGCCGGACGAGCTCCAGTACGTCTTCGACCGGTTCTGGCGCTCCCCGTCCTCGCGCCAACTGCCCGGCTCCGGCCTGGGGTTGTCGATCGTCGCGCAGAGCGTCCGGGAGGCCGGCGGCGAGGTCACCCTGGGCCCGGCCCAGGACGGCGGACCGGGCGCGCTGGCGACCGTACGACTTCCCGGCGGCCCCGCCCCCGAGTAGCCGCCCGGAACAGCAGGACGGGCGGGGCGCCCCGACAGCGCCCCGCCCGTCCGAGGGCCCCGTCACCGGGGCCGGTGTCCGGCTCTCGGTCAGTCGATGTCGCTGCCCGGGCCGAGGACCTTGATCCGGTCCTGCGCCGGCGGCTTCAACGGCGAGGCCGCCGAGCTGTGGGCCGCCAGGTAGACCGTGAAGACGTCCAGGTCGGAGGCGCCGACGAGCTTGTCGGTACCGGCGGCGAAGGCCGGGAAGCCGTCGCCGCCACCGGCCAGGAACTCGTTGGCGGCGACCCGGTACTTGGCGGCCGGGTCGACCGGTGCGCCGTTCAGCCGGATCGAGTCCAGGACCACCCGGTCCGCGCCGGTCCTGCGCATGTCCAGGGTGTAGTGGAGGTTCGAGGACACCTGGAGGATCTTCGGCGCCGCGTCGTTGGGGCCGCTCACCTGCTGCTGCAGCAGCTGGACCAGCTGGGCGCCGGTCAGCGTCTTGACCTGCATCATGTTGGTGAACGGCTGGACGGTGAACGCCTCGCCGTAGGTCACCACGCCGTCGCCCTCACTGCCCGAGGCCTTGTGGACCAGGTCGGAGCGCAGCCCGCCCGGGTTCATGAAGGCCACCTGGGCGCCGCCCTTGTCGGCCGGGGCGAGGCCCTCCAGCTGCCCGTCGGCGATCACGTCGCCGAGCGGCTTCTCCAGGTCGCTGCTGCCGCGGCCGTTGATGTCCGCGGAGATGTAGCCGATCGGCCGGTTGGCCTTCGGGGCGGCCAGCTTGGCGTAGTGGTCGATCAGCGCCGTCATGTCCGGGGCCTTCTCGACCGTGCGCCGCACCACGTGGTTCTCGGCCTTGACCGACGGGCGGACGATCTCGCCGGTGGTCTTGTCCAGCTTCATGTCGATCTCGGTGAACAGCCGGCCGAAGGAGGCGGCACTGGTCACCGAGCGCGGCACGCCGTTGGGGTCGGGGATGCTGCAGGCGTACGCGTTGTGGGTGTGGCCGGTGACGATGGCGCCGACCGCCGGGTCGATCTTCTTCGCTATGTCGACGATCGGGCCGGAGATGCCCTGGCCGGCCGCTCCGCAGTCGTAGTTGTAGACGCCGCTGGCCGGGTAGCCGCCCTCGTGGACCAGCGCGACGATCGAGTTGACGCCCTTGGCCTTGAGCTCCGCGGCGTACTTGTTGATCGTGGTGACCTCGTTGGCGAACTTGAGGCCCTTGACGCCCTCGGCGGTGACGATGTTCGGCGTGCCCTCCAGGGTGACGCCGATGAAGCCGATCTTGACGCCCTGCGACTTGGTCACCCAGTACGGTGGCAGCAGCGGCTTGCCGGACTTCTCGTCGGTGACGTTGGCCGACAGGTAGTTGAAGTTGGCGCCCTTGAAGGTCCGGCCGGGCTCGTAGCAGCCGTCGGTCGGGTGGCAGCCGCCCTCCTGCTTGCGCAGCAGCTCCGCTGCGCCCTGGTCGAACTCGTGGTTGCCGACCGAGGTGACGTCCAGTCCGAGCTTGTCCATCGCCTCGATGGTCGGCTCGTCGTGGAACAGCGCCGAGGTGAGGGGGCTGGCACCGACGATGTCGCCGGCCGCGACGGTGATCGAGTCGTCGGCCGGGATCCGCGCCTTGCGCAGCTCGGTGGCCAGGTACTCGATGCCGCCGGCCGGGGTCGAGACCTCCTTGCCGGTGGCCGGGTCGATCTCCTTGACCGTGCCGGAGGAGCCCGCCGGGGGCTCCAGGTTGCCGTGGAAGTCGTTGATCGCCAGCAGCTGGAGGTTGACGGTCTTGTGACGCTTGGCGTTGGCGTCGGCGGCCTGAGCGGCCGTCGGCACGACCACCGTGCCGAACAGACCTGCGGCGGCGACGACGGCGAACGCCGCCCGTCGGGATCTGACGGTGAGCATGAGGGATCCCCTGCACCTCGGAGGAGCACGCGGGCGGCGGAGCGCGCCGGCGCGTGCGCAATGTGTTGCGCGAGTGCAGCCTAGGGTCAACGCGCGTAGCTGTCAGGATGTCGAACGTAACGAGAGGATTACCTGCTGACGAACCACCACCGTCGGACCAGGACGGACCGCCTGCGGACGATCCCTCGGCCTCAGGCGGGGCCGGGCGTTCAGACCCCCGGTTCGGACGCCAACTGCCGCTCGGCCCGCACCCGTTCGGCCACCGCGTCCTCGGTCATCGCGCGGTCGGTGTACACCAGCGGCCGCTCGGTGTCGGTGATGATGTGCTTCACCACCTGCACATTGCCGTTGACGTCCCAGACCGCGATGCCCGGCGACAGGGTCGGGATGATCTCCACCGCCCAGCGCGGCAGGCCCAGCACCCGGCCGGTGGCCCGCGCCTCCTCGGCCTTCTGCATGTAGATCGTCCGGGTGGAGGCCATCTTGAGGATCGCCGACGCCTCCTTGGCCGCCGCGCCGTCCACCACGTCCGACAGGTGGTGCACCACCGCCACGAAGGAGAGCCCGAGCCGGCGGCCGAACTTCAACAGCCGCTGGAACAGCTGGGCCACGAACGGGCTGTTGATGATGTGCCAGGCCTCCTCGACCAGGAAGATGCGCTTCTTCCGGTCCGGCCGGATCCAGGTGTGCTCCAACCACACACCGACGATCGCCATCAGGATCGGCATCGCGATCGAGTTGCGGTCGATGTGCGAGAGGTCGAAGACGATCAGCGGCGCGTCCAGGTCGATGCCGTCGGTGGTCGGTCCGTCGAACATGCCGCGCAGGTCGCCGTCGACCAGCCGGTCCAGCACCAGCGCCACGTCCAGGCCCCAGGACTGCACCTCGTCCACCGCCACGCCCAGCGACTCCACCGAGGACAGCTCGGGGCTGCGCAGGGTGTCGATGATGTCGTCCAGCACCGGCTGGCGGTCCGTCACCGAGGCGACCACATGGGCGTGCGCCGCCTTCAACGCGAAGCCCGCCCGCTCCTCCAGGCCGCGCCCCATCGCCACCTCGATGATGGTGCGCAGCAACGACAGCTGGCCGGTCTGGGTGATCGCCGGATCCAGCGGGTTGAGCTTCACCCCGCCGTCCCGGGCCGCCATCGGGTCCAGCCGGATCGACTTTATGCCCAGCGCGTTGGCGATCAGGTTCCACTCGCCGACGCCGTCCTCGCCCTGCGCGTCCAGTACCACGACCTGCCGGTCCCGGAACCTCAACTGCCGCAGCACGTACGTCTTCTCCAGCGCCGACTTGCCGTTGCCGGACTCCCCCAGCACCAGCCAGTGCGGGGCGGGCAGCTGCTGCCCGTACAGCTGGAAGGGGTCGTAGACGTACCCCTTGCCGCTGTACACCTCGCGCCCGATGATCACGCCCGAGTCGCCCAGGCCCGGTGCGGCGGTCGGCAGGTAGACCGCCTGCGCCTGGCCGGTGGAGGTGCGCACCGGCAGCCGGGTGGTCTCCACCTTGCCGAACATCAGGCTGGTGAACGCGTCGGTGAGGTTGCCGATCGCCATGGGTGGCCTCCTGGTGCCGGCTAGGGGTGGTCGGGCGCGGTGGGTGGTCGGGCGGGGTAGGCGGACGGGCCCGGTCCCGGAGGACCGGGGCGGGGGTCAGCGGCGGATGCCGGTGGCGAACGGCAGGGTGTTGACGAAGGCCCGGTGGTGCTCGCGGTCGCACCACTCCAGCTTGAGGTAGCTCTTGCCGGCCGAGGCCCGGATGGTCCGCTTGTCGCGGGCCAGCGCCTCGGGGTTGCGCGAGGAGACCGTGATGTAGCCGACCAGGTTCACCCCGGCCGCACCGGAGGCCAGGTCGTCACCGCGCTGGTCCACCCGGCCGGTGTGGGCCAGGTCGCGCGGGTCGACCGTGCGGTTCATCTTGGCCGCACGACTGGCCTCCGCCTCGTCGTTGGTCTTCTCGGTCAGCATCCGCTCGATCGCGACGTCGGTGGGTTCCAGGTCCATCGTCACCGCCACCGTCCGGATCACGTCCGGGGTGTGCACCAGCAGCGGCGCCAGGAAGTTGACGCCCACCGGGGTGAGCGGCCACTCCTTGATCCAGGCGGTGGCGTGGCACCACGGCTCCCGGGTCGCCGACTCCCTGGTCTTCGCCGTCAGGTACTGCGGGTGGGTCGCGTCCAGCTCGGCCGGCCAGGCGTTGCGCCGGGACATCGCCTGGATGTGGTCGATCGGGTGGTCCGGGTCGTACATCGAATGCAGCAGCGAGGACAGCCGGGCCTGGCCCAGCGGCTGGCGCACCCGGATATCCGCCTCGGCCAGCCGGGCGCAGATGTCGGTCAGCTCGCGGGCCATCACGGCCGCCAGCCCGTCGTCGTCCCGGGCCCGCCCGCCGGTCGCGGTGCGGCCCATCGCGTGCGCCTCGGCGGCCAGGTCCCGGGTGTAGTGCATGCAGGCCACCAGGTACGCCCGGTGCTGCTCCGAGGAGGTCGACACCATCGACTGCAACTGGTCGTACGAGTCCTGCAGCCAGCGCGGCGCGTCGTGGTCACCGCGGCGCTCGACGTCCTTGGCATGGGCGTCCGGGTCGGCCGGCAGGGTGCGGGCCAGGATCTGCAGCCGGGTCACGAAGCCGTCCCCGTTGGCGACGTGCTTCAACAGCGTGCCGAAGCGGTCGACCAGCGCCTCCTGGTCCTCCGAGTCGCGCAGCCCGACGCCCGGGCCCTCGATCTCGATCGCGGCCGTCACCGTCCGCCGCTCCAGGTGCATCAGCACCCCGACCTCGTCCGGCCCGAACGGCGCGGTCAGCCAGCGCAGCCGCCCCACCCCGGGCGGCGGACCGACCTCCACCTCCCGGCCGTCCATCCGGGTGCCCGCGTCCATCGCGTCCGAACGCCACAGCCCGCGCCCGCTGCGGACCGTCCGCCGGTAGGTGCGGTTGATCTCCACCCACCGGTAGAACGTCCGCTTGCGGTACGGCACGTAGACCGCCGCGATGGCCAGCAGCGGCAGGCCGATCAGACCGGCGATCCGCAGCGCCAGGACAGGCATCAGCAGACCCCAGAGCATCCCGAGGAACGCCCCGAAGATGATCAGCAGGATCTCCCCGGACTCCCGGTTGCGGCCGATCACCGCGTTCGGGCGGGCCTTGCCGATCAGGTAGGTGCGGCGCTGGTGCACATACGGCTGGGCGTACTGGGCCCCGTACCGGCCGAGCGGTTCGCTGCTCACTTCCCGTCACCCTCCCTTCGCTGGATTGCTGTCGCGGTTCGGAACCGAGGCCTGCGGCGGCGGCCCGGCCTGCGGCGGCGGGGTCGGCGTCCGGCCGGCGTGCGCGGCGATGCCGGGCGCGACCGAGCCGCCGCCCGCGCCCCCGCCGCCCCCGGCCGCCTGCGGACCGCGGTCGCCGTGGGTGGAGATGCCCTGCTTCATCAGGTTCGCCGTCCCGTTGATCATCGCCGAACCGGCCTGCACCGCGCTGGCCCGGGCCCGGCGCATGTTCAGCATCTCGTCGCCGAAGGTCGGGACGAAGCGGTACACCGCGGCGCTCGCGAAGATCGACAGGAACAGGATCGCCAGCCCGGACAGCACCCGGGCGAAGTCGTCGTTGGCCCCGGCGCCGGTCGCCACCGCGCCCGCCAGCCCCAGGATGATCACGATGATCGGCTTCGCCAGGTCCACCGCCAGCATCATCCCGGCCCACCGGCGGACGTGCTTCCACAACTGCCGGTCCACCAGCCCCGCGTACACCGCCGTCCCCAGCAGTGCCCCCACGTAGAGCATCGCCGCCCGGATCACCAGCTCGATCCAGAGCACCGCCGCCGCCAGCACCGCGACCAGCGACACGAGCACCAGGATCAGCGGGCCGCCGCCGACGTTCCCCTTCTCCAGGGTGTCGGCGAACCCGCCCAGGTACGTCCCGGTGTCCGACTTCGTCCCGACCGCGATCGCCTTCGTCAGCCCGTCCGTCACGCTCACCACGGTGAACAGGATCAACGGCGTGAACGCGGAGGCCACCACCGTCAGCCACAGGAAGCCGACCGCCTCCGAGATCGCCGTCGTCAACGGCGCCCCGCGCACCGCCCGCTTGGTCACCGCCAGCAGCCACAGCACCAGCGTGATCACCGTCGACACGGCGAACACCACGGCGTACTGCTGCAGGAACGACTGGTTGGTGAAGTCCACCGACGTCGTCCCGTCGATCGCCCCCGACAGGTTCCGCACCACCCACGCCGCCGCCTGGGCACACCCCTTGGCGAGCGACCCGAGCGGATCGGTCACGTTGTTGACGGCACCGCTCCCGGGGAGGGCGCCACCGCCGGGTGGCGCACAGTAGACGTCGTTGCCCGGGAGCGGAACTCCGGGGCAGGCGGAGTTGGTCGTCCCGGTGCTGGGGGTGGGCGACGGCTCGGCCATCGCGCGACCGGCCGCCAGCACGACCGAGGAGGCCCCGAGCAGCGCTGCCCCGGCCACCCGGCCGACTATCCTCCGGACAAGACCCGAGTTACCGTCAGCGGGCATAGCGGAAGCCTCCGAACTGCTCGACGGCACCAGTGATCTCCTCCGCGGTCGCGGCTTGCTGGTCCTGCGGGACCGGAGCCGGGCCCGATGCTCGGCTGAAGTCGGTGAGCTTCCAGTCGCTCCCGGTCCAGCGCAGACTGAGGTTGAGCGTGAACCACTCATCGGAAACCGGCTTGGTCGACCGCTCGCCGGCCAGGCCGAACAGGCCCGTGCACCAGACGTCGACCTTGACGCTGTCCGAGTTGTACCCAACGCTCCTGGTCCCGACCGGGATCGTCCGGCTGACGAAGGTCAAACCCTTGGGCGGCCTGCCCTGGGCGTCCACTCCGAACCGAGCCGCCGTTTCCGGCGTGAACCCCTGGTCCAGCCGGCTCTGCAGGGCCGCGGCGGAGCCCGGGTCGGCGATGGTTGCGACGATGGTGTGGCGGCTGTCGGCGCGGAACATGTCCGCGGAGCCGATCGCCACCGCGTAGTTGGCGGCGGCGGACTGGGCGCCCTGGTCGCTGTGCGGGTAGCCGGAGGCGATGCCGTTGACGGTGGTGCCGACGGGCTGGTCGCCGCTGGGGGCGGGGCCGGCGCCGGAGCCGGCGCTGGGGGCCGCCCGGTCGGCGGAGCTGCCGCCGCTGCCGGAGCCCGGTTTGCCGCGGTTGGCGACGGAGATGGCGACGACGAGCAGGGTGACGACGACGAGCACGGTCAGCAGGGTGCGCAGCGGCCTGGACTGACGGGAGGTCGGCAGTGCGGAGGGCTGTTCGTCGACCGGCAGCCGCGTACGGGTGTGCGGCTGGTCGTCGGACAACGGCACGGCGGCCCTCCTGGTGCGGGGAGCCGGGCGGCTCCGGGGGCCCTCCGTCCGGGGGCGGGCGCGGACGGGGGGTGGGAACGGGGGTGGACTCCTGGCGGGTCGGCCCGCTGGGGAGGTCCGGGCGGGAACCTGTCCTCAGGCGGGCCGGGTCACTGCTGTCCGATCGTCAGATAGCCATGCCGTAGACAATGGTGAACAGAGTGCCGAGTGATCCAATGATGAACACGCCGGTCAGCCCGGCGATGATCAGCCCCTTGCCCTGTTCGGCGCCGAAGCTGTCCCGCATCGCGGTCGCGCCGATCCGCTGTTTGGCCGCACCCCACACCGCGATGCCGAGGCAGACGAGGATGGCGACGGCCATGATGACCTCGACCATCACCCGGGCCTCCGACCCGAGGCTGGCGAAGGGGCCCCAGTCGGGGGCGATCCCGCCGATGATGGTGTCGATGTTCGGCTTCTTGGGAGGGTCCTCGGCCAGGTGGCCGACCGCATAGGTGTGCACGCTGCTCACGTTCATTTCCATCTCACCGCCCGATCAGGCAAATTCAAGGGCCCGGACCCCGCCCGCGCGAAGGGTCGGTGCCTATTCTTGGCCAGATCTGATGTCGACTTGGCTACTTCTCGCGGATTGGTCGTGAGGCATCGGACACGTACGCGAGGATGTCCACCGTACGAAGGATAGCGCTCACTCTTTGTATCTCTGATGATTGCGGTGAGCAACGCCTTCCGGGACACTTCGACTGACGATTCGTCGGGATGGTGCTGATGGTACTCCGGAAGGCCGGTACGGCCGCCGCTGCGGCGGGAGTTGTCGCGTTCGGGTTCCTCGGTCTGGTGACGATGGGGACGTATGCGGCGGGTGGGACACCACAACTGGCGGCGAATCGTTCCGCCCTCTCCCCCGGCACCGTTCCGGCGGCCTACCAGGACGCGATCCAGAAGTGGGGCTCGCTCTGCTCGGAGATCTCCCCGCCGATGCTCGCGGCGCAGCTGTACCAGGAAAGCGGTTTCGACCCCAAGGCCCAATCCGGCGTCGGGGCACAGGGAATGGCGCAGTTCATGCCGGGCACCTGGCCGATGTACGCCACGGACGGCGACGGGGACGGCAGGAAGGACGTCTGGAACCCGTACGACGCGATCGCCACCGCGGCGGCCTACGACTGCGCGCTCGCCAAGGACGTGGCCGGTGTGCCGGGCGATCCGCAGGCCAACATGCTGGCCGCCTACAACGCCGGCCCGTACGCGGTGACGACGAACCGGGGCATCCCGCCGTACCGCGAGACCCAGGGGTACGTGCGGAACATCCAGGCGATGGCCCGGAGCTTCGCGGCGCCGACCGCGCCGGTGGAGGTGTCCGCGCAGTCGGCCGCCGCGATCTACTTCGCGCAGACCAAGCTCGGCACGCCGTACCTGTGGGGCGGCGAGGGGCTGGCCTCGCAGAACGGGCAGTTCGACTGCTCCGGGCTGACCAAGGCCGCGTTCGAGACCGTGGGGATCGAACTCCCCCGGGTGGCCAACGACCAGTGGTACGCCGGTCCGCACCCGTCGCGCGATCAGTTGCGGCCGGGGGACCTGGTGTTCTTCGCGACGGACCTGGGCGACCCGCGCACCATCCACCACGTGGGGATCTACGTCGGCGGCGGCTACATGCTCAACGCGCCGCACACCGGGGCGGTGATCCGCTACGACAAGATCGACACCAGGGAGTACATCGGGGCGACCCGGGTCACCTCGGACGGCGCCCAGGCCCTGCCGACGCGCGGTGGCGGCGGCAACGGCGCGGTCAACGCCCCGAGCCGCCCGGGCACGACGGCGCCGACCCCGACCGCCCCCGGTAGCCGGCCCGCGGCCGCCGCCCCGCCCGCCCCGACGGCCGCGGGGCGGGTCAACGGGGCCGCCGGAACCGGTGGGACCGGCTGAGTCGTCCACCGATCTGTGTGCGGCCTGTGGACGCTGAGTCAAGTTTCCATAACCGCGCGTTTCCGTGGAACGCTGGGTCCCGGCGATGACGTTGGGTCCGGTGGCCCCTCGTCAGCTTCGCGCGCCGGGCGGGCCCCGGCGGGATCGAACAGGTGCAGCGGACCAGAAGGAGGTGCGGCGTGTCGACGCCGCTTGCCGACACGACCAACCCCGACCTCGGTCTGCTCTACGCCGTCAACGGCCTGGCCAAGCGCTCCCCGCAGTGGCTCGACCACGCGGTGTCGTGGATCGGCGAGTACGGCATCCTGATCGGCCTCGCGCTGCTCGGGCTGGTGGGCTGGCTGCAGGCCAGACGCCGGCCGGACGCGCCGGTGGCGATCGCCGGGCTGCTCTGGGTGCCGCTCTCGGTGGCCGTCGCCGAGCTGGCCAACCTGCCGATCGCCGCGATCGTGGACCGGCCCCGGCCCTTCGTCGACCACCCGGGGCTGCTGGTGCTGGTGGACGGCAAGGCCGGCACCCACTCCTTCGTCAGCGACCACTCGACCATGACGATGGCCGTGGCGGTGTCGCTGTTCCTGGTGAACCGGAGGCTGGGCTGGATCGCCGGGGGCCTGGCCCTGCTCCAGGGCTTCTGCCGGATGTTCATGGGCGTCCACTACCCGACGGACGTGATCGGTGGCTTCGCGCTGGCGGTCGCCGTGGTGCTGCTGCTGGCGCCGATCGCGATGGCGGTGCTGGTCCCGTTCTGCCACGCGCTGACCCGGACGGCGGTGGCCCCGCTGGTCCGGGCGCCGGAGCGCGGCGCCGCCGCCGGCCGGGGCGCCGAGCGGCGCGGCCGCCGGAGCGGACGGGGAGCGGCGCGCCGGGAGGAGCGGCCGCCGGAGTCCGACCTCGCGGCCTGAGGCCCGGGGGCCATAGGCCGCACCGAACACGCACCGAACGCACCGAACGGTCGGTCCGGGCGCCGGCTAGGCCGACGCGTCGGCTCCGTACTCGGCGAGGTGGTCGGCCCCCTCGCGGCGGGCGAGGTCCCGGGAGCGGCGGGCGGCGGAGTACCAGCCGCAGCTGCAGGTCGCGAAGGCGAAGGAACCGCGTTCGCTGAGCGCGACGCGGTGCTCGGGCATCGGGGTGGTGCCGGGGGCGACCGGCAGCTCACTGTGCACGGGATTCACCGTAACGCGCCGGGCGACCGGCACGCGACACCCGCCGGTTCCCGCCGGACCCGTAACCCTTCGCGATCCAACTCGTTTGCCCGGAAAGAGCTCTGCCCTCCCGGCACCCCAGCCGGTGCCGCAGTCGGCGGGGCAGTCGGTCCCGAGGGGGTTGTCGCGAGGATGAAGATGACCGACCAGCAGCGAACCGGGCGGCCGGCGCGCCGTCCGGGGCCGCGCCTGCGCTCGGCGGCCGGCGCCGCCGTGCTCGCCGCCGCGCTGGCCGCGGGGGCGGCCGGGTGCTCGGCCCACTCCGGTGGCGGCTCCTCCGACCAGCAGTCGAACGCGCCCGACCAGCTGGCCACCGACCCGGTGACGGCGGTGCGCAACGCGGCGGACATCACCGGGCGCACCGGTTCCGCGCACGCGGCCACCGAGCTGGTCACGGAGTCCGCGGACAAGAAGGCGTCCTTCTCCGGCACCGGTGGTTACGACTACGTGAAGCGGATCGGCCGGCTGGAGGTCCAGGTGCCGCCGGGGGCGGCGACCACCGGAAAGATCGTCGAGGTGGTCCTGCCGGGCACCGTCTACCTGCAGAACAGCGGCGCCAAGGTGCCCGAGGGCAAGTGGGTGAAGCTGGACGTGCGCCAGCTGCCGGACGGCAACCTGGTCAGCAGCGGCGCCACCGACCCGGCCACGGCGGCGGGTGCGCTGCGCGGGGTGCAGAAGGCCGACCTGGTCGGCACCGAGACGGTGGACGGCACCCCGCTGCACCACTACCGCGGCACCCTGGACCTGGCCAAGGCGGCCGACGCCACCGGTGGCCGGGGCGGGGACGGCCTGCGGATGGGCGGGCAGACCTTCACCGTCAAGGAGGTCCCGTACGACGCCTGGCTGGACGACCAGGGGCGGCTGCACAAGGTGGTGGAGGTGTTCACCTTCGCCGGGGTGGCCGGTTCGAAGGAGGCCAAGGACCAGGTGAAGGTCACCTCGACCACCGCCCTGTCGGACTTCGGCAAGCCGGTCGAGGCGGCCGAGCCGCCGGCCTCGGACATCTACCAGATGAAGCCGACGGAGAGCCCGAAGTAGCGGGGGGGGGGAGGGGGGGGAGGGGGGGGGGGGGGGGGGGGGGGGGGGGGGGGGGGGGGGGGGGGGGGGGGGGGTGGGGAGGTGGGGGGTCTTTTGGGGGGGGGGGGGGGGCGGGGGGGACCCCGCCCCCCCCCCCCCCACGACGACTCACCCGGTCTAGAGCGGCCTCTCCGAGAGCAGGTCGTCGACCCGTGCTTCCCCATCACGGTACCTGC
>NZ_JBVHYH010000065.1:0-53749 GCF_055569135.1 Kitasatospora sp. NPDC029367 | reverse complement strand
CCCCTCCCTGTTCTTCCTCCGTTCCCACCCCACCCCGCCCCCCGCTGCGTTCCCCCCCCCCCCCCCCCCCCCCCCCCCCCCCCCCCCCCCCCCCCCCCCCCCCCCCCCCCCCCCCCCCCCCCGCCGCCATTAACGTCGGCCGGTTCCGAAAGGCGAGTGCGGGCCCTTCGCGTGCTGACGTATCATCCGGCGACCTGTTGAGCAGTTGATACAAGTGGGATGACATGGCGGACACGGCGGACACGGAGCACGAAGAACCGACCGGGAGGCCCACCGGTCTCCAGGCGATCTGGGCCAACACCCTGGAGCCGGTGGCCCCGCTGCCCTGGTACCGCAGGACGTCCCGCGCCGTCTGGATCGGCGGCGCGGTAGTCGTCGCCCTGTTCGCCGGGCTCACCGTGGCCGCCGTCACCGGTGCGGGGGCCCCGCCCGCGCACCGGATCGTGCTGGCGGACCGGATCGGTGACCACGAGCGGATGCCGGACACCACCGAGGTCACGGCGGAGCGCAACCGCCTGCATCGGAACCTGACCGCGCTGAGCCGCTACCGGGACGTGTCGGTGGCGGGCTACGGCCCCGCGGGCTCGGGCCGCACCACCCTGCTGGTCGCCGCGATGACGGGGGGATTCCCGGACGCCCGGGGGGAGTTGGACGCACAGTTCGGAGCGGTCTGGGGCGCTGATTCGACCAGTGACACCCAGGAGCCGGTGCGCAGCCGCCGGGACTACCCGGCCGGGCCGCTCGGCGGAGCGATGGACTGCGCGGTCCTGGGCGATTCCACCGACGCCCGGACCCTCTGCATCTGGGCGGACGGAACGACGGTCGGCGCCGTGATCGACACGACGGGTACGGCCCGGCCGGACGACCTGGCGAAGCGGGCCCTGGAGATCCGGACCGCCGTCGAGGTCGAGGACTGAGCGGATCCGCGCCGCTCAGGCGATCCGGGTCGGGGTGTCCTCGACGGTGTGGCCGGTGGTGGTGAGCAGGGCGGTGAGGGCCGCCGGGTCCAGGGAGTGGGGGGTCTGGAGGAAGAGCTCGTCCGCCGTGGGGTGGCGGTGGAGCGAGAGCAGGGTGATCCGGTGGTCGGCGAGCGTGCTGTGGGTGTGGGCGAGGGTGGTGGTGCGGACCCGCCAGACCGTCGTCGGGGGCGGGGCGTGCGGGGACCACCAGGCGTGCAGCAGGGTGACGGCGAGCAGTGCGAGGGCCGAGGTGGCGAGGACGAGCGCGCCGTCGGAGCCGTGCAGGACGACCTTCGCGATCAGGTCGGCCGCGGTGACGGAGAGGAAGGCGGCGGCCAGCTCGACGGTGTCGCGGCGCCAGCGGCGGGCACGGTGGGCGGAAGGCTGCGAGTTCTCCATGGCCTCCACCGTGCCCGACCGGTGTTTCCTGATCGCGACCCGTCCGTGACTCGGTGGTTAAGGTCGGCGCCGGTGTGTTACGACAACAGCGTGCGGGCGGCGGCCCGGACCTCGTCGACCAGCAGGCGCAGGTCCTCCTCGGTGGTCGCGGCGTTGAGCAGGCAGGCCCGGAGCACCTCGTGCCCGCCGAGCCGGGCGCCGGTGACGAAGACCCGGCCGCGCCGCTGGACGGCGGCCGGCAGCTCGCGGTTGAGGGCGTCGCGGGCCGCCGCGTCCAGCCCGGGTGCCCGGTGGCGGAACGCCACGATGGACGTCTGCACCTCCGCGAGCAGCTCCAACTCCCCGTCGGCCGCGACGAGTTCACCGAGCCGGCGGGCGAGTGCGGTGCACCGGGCGATGTCCTGGGCGAGGCCGGTGCGGCCGCGGTGGGCGATGGTGGCCCAGACCTTGAGGGCGCGGAACGGGCGGGTCTGCTCGGTGCCGTACTCGGAGAACCAGCCGAGCTCCCCGGCCGTCTCGTCGCGCAGGTAGGACGGGACGAGGCTGAACGTGCCGCGCAGTTCGCCGGTGTCCCGGACCAGGGCGCAGCCGCAGTCCACCGGGACGCCGAGCCACTTGTGCGGGTCGAGGGCGAGCGAGTCGGCGCGCTCCAGGCCCGCGTAGCGGTGGGCGATGGCGGGGTCGAGCCGGCCGAAGGCGCCGTACGCACCGTCGACGTGCAGCCACAGGCCCTGCTCCTGGCAGAGGTCGGCGATCGGCTCGAAGGCGTCCACCGCGCCGGTGCCGACGGTGCCGGCCGAGGCGACCACCAGGAAGGGGAGCAGTCCGGCGGCGCGGTCGCGTTCGACGGCGGCTCGCAGTCCGGCGGGGTCGAGCAGCCCGTCGGGGCCGGTGGCGACGGTGCGCAGGTGGCGGCTGCCGAGGCCGAGGAGCTCGGCGGCCTTGCGGACGCAGGAGTGGGTCTCGCCGGTGACGTAGCCGACCAGCGGCGGCAGCCCGGCCAGGCCCTCCTCGCGGAGGTCGTGGCCGGCCCGGCGGGCGGCCCGGTTGCGGGCGGCGGCCAGGCAGACGATGGTCGCCATCGAGGTGCCGGAGGTGAGCAGTCCGCCGCCGGCCGGGTGCGGGAAGCCGACCAGTTCGGCGATCCAGCGGACCACGGCGCGCTCCAGGTGGACGTCGGCGTGGTCGCCGCCGGCCGAGCTGGGGTTCATCGCGGCGGCGGCGAGGGTGGCGAGCACCCCGGCGGGCGCGGGCGCGGAGTTGACCCAGCCGAAGAAGCGCGGGTTGCCGTTGCCCATGGGGTGGGGCAGGACGTCCCGGCCGATGGCCTCGACGAGTTCGGCGAGCGGGCGGCCCTCGGCGGGCAGCGGGGCGTCGAGCAGGGCGCCGCGTGCCGCGTCGTCCATGGGCTGCCAGACGGGACGGCCGGGGAGTTCGGCGAGGTAGTCGGAGACGAGGTCGGCGGTGGCGTGGGCGGCGGCGCGGAAGTCGGTCCTGCGGGTGTCCATCGGGCGTGCTCCGGCGGTGTGGGGGAGGCGCGGCGTCCTCGGCGCACCGGGTGGTCAGCCGATGGTACGGAACGGGCCCGCGCCGTGCGGCGCGGGCCCGGGGAGCGGGACGGGGCGGGAGCGGGACCGGTCGGTCGAGGTCAGTCGAGGGAGGAGGAGAGTCCGCCCGCGGAGCGGCAGTAGCCCTGCATCTCCTTGTTGGTGATCTTCGCGCAGAGCCGCCCGGCCGCGCCGCCGTCCGTGTAGTTGACCGTGTAGTAGCTGACCAGCCCCTCCGCGCAGGCCTTGCGCTGCCAGCCGTCGGCGGCGGTGGCGCACTGCTGGGCGGCCCAGTCCTCGCGGTCCAGGTTGTACTTCATGGTCCGGGAGCCGACCCCGCGGCTGCAGTCCACCGCCCCGCCGCTGGCCTTGCCGTTGAGGCACCACTTGAGGGCGTCGGCGTAGACCTCGGGGTGGTTCGGGTAGTCGTGCGAGGACAGGTAGAAGGTCGGGGCGTAGAAGTAGCAGGCGGACTGGAACAGCGAGGGCTGGTCCTTGCACGGGTACAGCGGGTCCTGGGCGAGCTTGTCGGCGGGCAGGTTGGCCTTGGCCTGCTCGTCCTCCTCGTCCGGGCCGAAGAGCTGCATGAAGAGGCCCTCGGAGCAGCGGATCCGGTTCTGGTCGGAGGTGAACTTGTTGCACAGGTCGCGCGCCTTGGCGACGTCCTGCTTGGCGACGAACATGGTGCCGTGGCCGACGCCGTGGATGCAGGGGCCGCTGTTCTTGGGGGCGCACAGCTTGAGCAGGTCCACCTCGGGCTGGGTGGAGGCGTTGAGCATCTCCTCGACCGCGCCGTGCAGGTAGCCGGCCGCGCAGGTCTCGTGCGGGAAGGAGATGACCTTCTGGAAGTCGGCGTTGAAGCGCTTGACCGCCGCGTGGCCGAGCTCGTGCGCGATCGGGTGGCAGAAGCGCACGGTGTACGGCTTCTCCTTGGTGATCCGGTCGAGGTCGGCGAGGGCGACACCGGGGTCGGTGGCGTCCATCTCGGCCATCATCTTGTTGCGCAGCGTCGAGCGGGTCCACACCGCCGGGTCGCCGGTGGGGGTGGCGCTCGCGGCGCCGGCCGTGACCGGCTGGGCACCGGCACCGGCACCAGCGCCCGCGCCCGCGCCAGGACCGGCGACGGCCGGAGCGGCGGAGGCCGTGGCGGGCTTCCAGTCGGTGACGGCCACCGAGCCCAGGCCCAGGACGCCCAGGAGCGCGGCGGTGAGAATCGCGAAGACTCGCGGCTGCATGACGGGATCCCCCGGCGGATCGAGGTGAACGGTTCGCTCCCATCCTGACGGCACCGGGAGCGCGATCCCGCGTTTTCGCCCGCCATTCGGGAGGTGTCGGCGACGCTACCGCATGGCCGGGAGGCCCCGGCGGGCCGGGACGGCTCCCGGCGGGCGGGGCTCCCGGCGGACCACCCGTTCGGGGTGGTGCGCCGTGGGCCGGGTGCGCCTCGCGCCCTCCGTGCGGGGGGACGGTGCGTCAGAGCTCCAGCGTCACCCGGTACTCCGTCAGCCAGACGTCGAGGTCCAGCGCCAGGTCGACGCCCAGCCGCACCGACCCGGGGTCGGTGTCGGGGGCGAGCGCGTCGGCCAGCCGCCGGCGGTCCAGCAGCTCCAGCGCCGGGGAGGTCCGTTCGGCGGCGAGCCGGGCGAGGTCGGCGCGCAGCAGCTGCGGGTAGCGCGGGTCGGCGGTGATCGGGTACGGGCTCTTCACCCGGTCGGCGACCTCGGGCGGCAGCAGGTCCCGGACGGCGGCGCGCAGCAGGCTCTTCTGCTGCCCGTCGAAGGTCTTCATCGCCCACGGCGTGTTGAAGACGTACTGCACCAGCCGGTGGTCGCAGAACGGCACCCGCACCTCCAGGCCGTTGGCCCGGCTCATCCGCTCGTTGCGGTCGAGCAGCACGCCGGAGAAGCGGGTGAGGTTGAGGTACGACACCTCGCGCATCCGCCGTTCCACCGGGTCGGCGGCGGGCAGGTGCGGGACTTCGGCGAGCGCCGCCCGGTACTGGGCCCGGCGGTGGCCGGCCAGGTCGAGCTTGCGCAGCAGGTCGGCGTCGAGCAGCTGCTCGCGCGGGGCGGAGCCAGGTCCGGCCAGGCCGCCGTCGAGCCGGGCGGCCCAGGGGAAGTCGTCGGCGGCGATCGCGGCCGGGTCGTGGAACCAGGGGTAGCCGCCGAACAGCTCGTCCGCGGCCTCGCCGGACAGGGCGACGGCGGCCCGCTCCCGGACGCGGCGGAAGAGCAGCAGCAGGGCGGCGTCCAGGTCGGCGAGCCCGCCCGGGAGGTCCCGGGCGCGCAGCACGGCGTGGCCGCGGCGCAGTTCGGTGAGCTCGGCGGCGTCCAGCGTGATCACGTCGTGCTCGGCGCCGACGTGCCGGGCGAGCATCCGGGCGTACGGGCCGTCCGGCGTCGAGCGGGCCGGGTCGGGGTGGAGGTCCTCGTCCCGGCCGGTGAAGTCCACCGCGAGGGTGCGCAGCGGGCCGGCCCCCGACCGGTGCAGCGCCGCCGCGGCGAGGGCGGTGAGGGCGCTGGAGTCCAGGCCGCCGGA
The DNA here is from genome assembly GCF_055569135.1 of Kitasatospora sp. NPDC029367. Classification (NCBI taxonomy): domain Bacteria; kingdom Bacillati; phylum Actinomycetota; class Actinomycetes; order Kitasatosporales; family Streptomycetaceae; genus Kitasatospora; species Kitasatospora sp. NPDC029367. Next base: position 48,306 of record NZ_JBVHYH010000065.1, on the reverse strand, counting down.
GAGCAGCGAGCAGAGCGGCAGGTCCGAATCGAGCTGGCGGTGGACGATGTCCTCCAGCAGGGCCCGGACGGTGGCGATCGTGGACTCCAGGGAGTCGAGGTGCTCGCGCGCCTCCAGCCCCCAGTAGCGGCGCTCCGTGACGCCGCCGCGGCGCACCCGGACCAGGTGCCCGGGACGGACCTCGTGGACGCCCCGGTACGGGGTGGCGCCCGGCGTGCGGGTGAGCGAGAGCAGTTCGCGCAGCCCGTCCAGGTCGACCACCGCGCGGACCGCGGGGTGGGCCAGCACCGCCCCGGCGCCGGAGCCGAACACCACGCCGTCCGGGGTGGGGTGGTAGTGCAGCGGTTTGACGCCCAGCCGGTCGCGGACCAGCAGCAGCTCCTCGTGCCGGGAGTCCCAGATCGCGAAGGCGTAGGCGCCGTTGAGCCGCTCGGCCAGGCCCTCGCCCCACTCCAGGTAGCCGAGCAGTACGACCTCGGCGGCGTCCCGGGTGCGGAAGCGGTGACCGGCCGCCTCCAGTTCCGCGCGCAGTTCGCGGTGGTTGTGGACCTCGCCGCCGAAGGCGAGCACGGCCAGTGGGCGGCCGTCGTGCTCGACGGACAGCGGCCGCGCCCCGCCGTCGGCGGCTCCGGCCGCTCCGGGGCGGCGGTGGCCGAGCGCGGCGTGCGGCTCCAGGTGGACGCCGCCGGCCTCCGGGCCGCGGCAGACCTGGGTGGCCGTCATGGCTTCGAGGACGTCGCGCTCGGCGGTGAGGTCGCGGTCGAAGGCGACCCATCCGGTGATCCCGCACATCAGCAAGCCCTCCGGTCTTCGGGTTGGTGTGCTTCGGGTTCGTGTGCTTGGGGTTCGTGTGCTTCGGGCACGTGTGGCGGGGGTCACGGTACGGGCGCCCTCGGCGCGGCATCAAGAGCCTGTCCGGAAGGTGACGGCAGGGGGTCCGCGCGGTTACCCGGGCCGAAAGCCGCGAAGCCTGCCCGAATTCGGGCAAGATCTTTGGCTTCGGCGAGCCGGTCCACCTAGAGTTCTCATTCGTGCCGAGCTCACCCCACCCTCACGAAGACCTCCTCGCCCACCTCTCCCGGACCAGCCCGCTCGGGCCCCGGGAAGCGGCGCGGGTCGTGGCGGAGGTGCTGGCGTACTTCTCCGAGACCACCGAGGAGTACGTCCGTCGCCGCCACGGCGAGCTGCAGGCACGCGGCCTCACCAACGAACGGATCTTCGCCCGGCTCGCCGAGGAGCTGCCCGCCCGCCGCGTCGCGGCGCCGGAGCTCTCGGCCCGTCAGCTGCGCCGGATCGTCTACGGCTGAGCCCCGGGTTCATTCGCTATTTCTGGAGGAGTCCACGCATGTGCGGAATCGTGGCCTACATCGGCCCCAAGGACGCGACCCCCTTCCTGCTGGAAGGACTGGCCCGGCTGGAGTACCGCGGCTACGACTCGGCCGGCGTCGCCGTCGCCGGGCGCACCGGCGGCATCAAGCTCCGCAAGGTGAAGGGCCGGGTCGCCGACCTCGCCGCCGCCGTGCCGGCCCGCTTCAAGGGCGGCACCGGCATCGGCCACACCCGCTGGGCCACCCACGGCGTGCCCAGCGACGCCAACGCGCACCCGCACCTGGACAACGCCGAGCGGATCGCCGTCGTGCACAACGGCATCATCGAGAACGCCGACGAACTGCGTGCCAAGCTCACCGCCGACGGCGCGGTCTTCCGCTCCGAGACCGACACCGAGGTGCTCTCCCACCTGATCGCCGCGCACACCGCCGAGGGCGTCGAGCTGGAGGACGCCGTCCGCGCCGCGCTCGGCCGGGTCGTCGGCACCTACGGCATCGCGGTGCTCGACGCCGAGCAGCCCGACCGCATCGTGGTCGCCCGCAACGGCAGCCCGATCGTGCTCGGCATCGGCGAGAAGGAGATGTTCGCCGCCTCCGACGTCTCCGCCCTGGTCCGCTACACCCGCCAGGTGGTGCACCTGGAGGACGGCGAGCTCGCCACCGTCCGCGCCGACGGCTTCCGCACCTTCACCGCGGACGCCCGCACCACCCACCGCCAGCCGTCCACCGTCGACTGGGAGATCGACTCCTTCGACACCGGCGGCTACGACCACTACCTGCTCAAGGAGATCCACGAGCAGCCCACCTCCGTCGAGCGCACCCTCAGCGGCCGGCTCGACGAGCGGTTCAGCACCGCCCACCTCGGCGGCCTCAACCTGGACGCCCGGGAGCTGCGCGAGATCCGCCGGGTGAAGATCCTCGGCTGCGGATCCGCCTACTACGCGGGCGAGATGGGTGCCCAGCTGATCGAGGAGCTGGCCCGCATCCCCGCCCACAGCGAGCCCGCCTCGGAGTTCCGCTACCGCAACCCGGTGATCGAGGCCGACACCCTGTACGTCGCGGTCAGCCAGTCCGGCGAGACCTACGACACCCTCGCCGCCGTCCAGGAGATCAAGCGCAAGGGCGGCCGGGTCCTCGGCGTCGTGAACACCGTGGGCAGTGCGATCGCCCGGGAGTGCGACGGCGGCATCTACCTGCACGCCGGGCCCGAGGTCTCCGTGGCCTCCACCAAGGCGTTCACCTCCACCGTGGTCGCCTTCGCCCTGCTCGCCCTGCACTTCGGCCGGATCCACGACCTCTCGCCGGCCGACGGCCGTCGGATCGTCTCCGCCCTCCAGGCGCTGCCCGACCAGATCCGCGAGGTGCTCGACCAGTCCGACGCGATCGCGAAGCTGGCGGCCGAGTACGCCGACTCCGTCGGCATGATGTTCATCGGCCGGGTCCGCGGCTACCCGGTGGCCCGGGAGGGCGCGCAGAAGCTCAAGGAGATCTCCTACGTCCACGCCGAGGCCTACCCGGCGAGCGAGCTCAAGCACGGGCCGCTGGCCCTGATCAGCCCCGAGCTGCCGACCGTGGCCCTCGTCCCGGACGACGAGCTGCTGGACAAGAACCTCACCACCCTCGGCGAGATCAAGGCCCGCTCCGGCCGGGTCATCGCGGTCGCCCACCGCCGGCCCGAGGACAAGCTGGCCGACCACTGCATCCTGGTCCCCAAGAGCGAGCCCGAGCTGGACCCGCTGCTCCTCAACATCCCGCTCCAGCTGCTCGCCTACCACGCGGCGGTCGCCCTCGGCCGGGACGTGGACAAGCCGCGCAACCTGGCGAAGAGCGTGACGGTGGAGTAGCCGTCAGCTGTCGGATCCCCGGGCCCCGGTCGCTGTGCGGACGACCGGGGCCCGGTCCGCGCGCGCCGTCCTGACGTGCTGCCAGATCAGGGCGGCCAGGGTCAGCACGGCGGCGGCGTGCAGCAGCCACCAGCCGGCCCCGAAGGTCAGCGTGAGGTTTGCCTGCAGCGTGGGCGGCAGCCGGCGGGCGAGGTCGTCGGGGCCCACGGTGAAGTCCACGCCGATGAGAGCGCAGGGCAGCGGCAGGGCGCAGACGTACCCGAGGCGCCGGAGGGCCGGGTACGGGCGGTGCGGCAGGGCGGCCGCGCAGACCAGGGCGAGCAGGGCGGGCACCAGCCACACCCAGGACAGGAAGCCGATGGCCCGCTCCGTGTCGGCGATCCCGAGCGCGGAGTACAGCGGGAAGCCCGGTCCGGACGCGTGATTGATGGCGGCGACCGTCTGCGGGGTCACGTTCCCACCGGCCTCGAGGCTGACGGTGCCGCCGGTCAGCAGTAGCGAGACGCCGTACCCGGCGATCAGCCCGGCCGGTACCAGGACGGACGCGAGCAGGCGCCCCCGGTGGCCGGTCGGTGCGGGCAGGCCCGGTTCTCCCGGCCGGCCCGGGAGGGTCGGCGGGGCGACCGGTGGTGCGACCGGCTGGGTGACCGCTTGGGAGACCGCTTGGGTGGCGAGCGCGGTCGGCGGGTGTGCGGGCCGGGCCGGCGGCAGCGGCTGGTGCGGTAGTGGTGGCCGGTGCTCGGCGAGCAGGGCGGCCGCCTGCGCGCCGCTGAGGCGGGCGTTCGGGTCCTTCGCCAGCAGGCCGTCGATCAGCGGGGCCAGCGGGCCGGCCAGGGCCATCGGCGGCGGCTGTTCGAACAGCACGGCGGTGAGCGTCGCCACCGGGGTGTCCCGGCGGAACGGCGGCCGGCCCTCGACGGCCTGGTAGAGCGTGGCACCGAGCGAGAACAGGTCGCCCGCCGGGGCCGCGGGGCTGCCGTGGGCGCGCTCGGGGGCGAGGTAGTCGACCGAGCCGATGAAGGCGCCCGAGGCGGTGAGGGCGGTCTGGTCCTGCTGCACGGCGATCCCGAAGTCGGCGAGCAGCACGCCGCCGTCGTCGGCCAGCATGATGTTCGCCGGCTTCACGTCGCGGTGCACGATCCCCGCCTGGTGCGCGGCGCCGAGCGCGGCGAGCACGGCCTCGGCGACCGTCACCGCTTCGGCGGTCGGGAGCGGGCCCTCCCGGGCGATCCGCTCCTCCAGGGACCGGCCGACGACCAGTTGCATCACCGTCCACGGCACGCCGCCGTCGATCACCACGTCGTGGACGCCGACGACGTTCGGGTGGTCGCGCAGCCGGGCCGCGTGCCGGGCCTCCCGCTGGGCGCGCAGCAGCCGCTCGGAGTGCTCCTCGGGCGAGGCGGCGGGCGGCAGTTGGACCTCCTTGACGGCCACGTCCACGCCGAGCACCTCGTCGTGGGCCTGCCAGACGCTGCCGAAACCGCCCGCCCCGAGCCGCCGCGCCAGCCGGTACCGGCCGCCGACCAGCCGCCCCGCCGAGGTCACGGCCGCAACGCCGTCCCCGCTGTCCGCCACCGTCGGTTCCCCCGTCCCTCGGCCTGTACGTCCGCCACAGTCTGGCAGAGCCGGTACGGCCGACGGCGGGGGAGGGCGGGGGAGGGCGGGCGAGGGTGGCGCGGAGGCGATGCGGTGGCGGTGCGGTTTCGAGATGCCGACGGGTTGTCATGACTGAAACACCGTCAGGCTGGGCATAACGACGTGGACCCACCGAAGGGCCCGGCTGACGCTCCCCCACGAGCGCAACCGGGCCCCGGGCCGGCGATCGGGCCTGGGCGTGACTCCCCCCACGGAGTGGCGACCAGGCCCGCAGCGTGTTCAACCAGCGATACGCAGAGTACATGTCATATCCACGTAGCGCTACCGAGTTCCGTGCTTCCGTTCCGGGCCCCCGGGCGGCCCCTGTCCCGGGCCTCGGGCAGGGCCCAGGGGCAGGGGTCAGCCCGACCGGCCGGCCCGGGCGTAGGCGGCCAGGACCGAGAGGTAGCGCCGTCGGACGTCGTCGCGGTCGGCGGCCTCCGGGACGGACTCCAGGTTCAGGCGTTCGATCATCTCCGCCTGTTCGAGCAGGACCCGGCGCTGCTGCTCGGTCCGGGTCTCCGCCATGATCTCGGCCAGCGCGTCCAGCTGGCGGATCAGCACGGCGGGCATGCCGTGGGCGGCCTGGCGGATCTTCTCGAACGACCGCTGGACCAGCCGCTCGTAGCTCACCGGGACGGTCATCACCCGGATGTACCCGGCCTCGTCGCGGTGGACGGGATTCGGGTCCCAGCGGGCGGCGATCCGGCACAGGCCCTCGCCCAGCCAGTCGATGCAGGTCAGGGCGGTGAAGGTGTCGTTGACCGCGGTGGACAGGGCCCGGATGGCGATCTCCACCAACTGGTCGACGGCGAAGGCGATGTCCTGGGCGAGGGTGCGGGTCGAACCGACGACATGGGCGCGGGCGAAGCTGCGGGCCACCTCGGGCGCGGCCGCGGGCGGCCAGACGGTGGCCAGCTGGTGGCCCTGGACGAGGAAGTGCCCCGGCCGGTGGTCCAGCCGGATGACGGCGTCGAGCTCCGTGGCCATCCGGACGAGGGTGCGGTGCCGGACGAACTGGAGGTAGCCGCTGGCGGGGGCCGGGACCGTCGCCCCCGAGGTGTCCAGCCGGACGTTCAGCTCCGCGGCCGTCGGTCCCGCGCCGCCCCCGGTCGGCCGGTCCGACCTGCCCGCGCCCGCTTCGATCGCCTCCGACAGCTCCGCCGCGATGCTCGCGATCACCCGGGGCAGCTGGATGGAGGTGGCGATGTGGTGGATGAAGTAGATCAGTACGGCGAGGTCGAGCATGACCAGGACCATGCACGCGGTGATCGACAGGTGGGGGACGAAGTCACCCCTCGGGCCCGGTCCGATGACGACCAGCGAGAGGATCGCGAAGACGAACGTGCCGACGAAGGTGCCCAGGGTCATCTGGGTGGTCCGGTCCCGGATGAAGGTGCGCAGCATCCGCGGCCCGAACTGGGTGGAGGCCAGGGTGAGCGTCACGATCATGATCGAGAACACCACGCCGACCACGGTGATCAGCGCCGCCGCGATCGCCGCCAGGATCTGCCGCGCCGAGTCCGCCGTCCCGCTGATCACCCAGGAGGGCAGGCCCAGCGTCCCGTCGTAGGCCCCCCGGTCCAGCGCGACCGTGACCGCGAACAGGGCCGCGGCGAACCCGACCTCCAGCACCGGGACGACCCACAGGTTGGTCCGCAGCGCCTCGCGCCGCCACTGTGCCTCCAGGTGGACACCGCGGATCACCTCGCCCACCTCCGTACGCCCGGCCCGTCGGCACACCCCCCTCGGTCACTCCCCGGACCCACCCTAGGTTCCCGGCGGCCTCCCGGCTCGGCGCCCGCTCGGCGGTGCCGGACCGCTCGACCCCGTCCGCTTGACCTTGACACTGTGACAAGCCCTTCACTGGCGTCCAGGAGGTGGTCCTGATGACGACGACATCGACCGAGGACGCGAACACCGTGCGGGTGCTGCGGGGGCTGGCGCACGACGACCCGTCGGTACGGCTGCGGGCCGCGCTGGCCGTCGGTACGAACCCCGACCCGGGGTTCGTCGACCGGCTGGTCGAGCGGTGCGCCGTCGAGCCCGACTTCCCGGTGCGGGAGATGCTCACCTGGGCGCTCACCCGCCACCCCGCGGCGGTGACCGTCCCGCCGCTGCTCGAGGAGGTCCGCTCGGAGCGCGCCCAGGCGCGGAGCCAGGCGTTGCACACCCTGTCCAAGATCGGGGACCCCCGGGCGTGGCCGGCCGTCACCCCGGCGCTGCTGTCCGACCCCGACGAGGAGGTGGCCCGCAGCGCCTGGCGGGCCGCGGTCGTGCTGGCGCCCGAGGACGAGCGGCCCGCCCTGGCCGTAGGGTTGGCGACGCAGTTCGGGCGCGGCAGCCGGGAGGCGCAGCTGAGCCTCAGCCGGGCGCTGGTCGCGCTCGGGGAGGCGGCGGTGCCGGTCCTGACGGCCGCGACGGCGGATCCCGATCCCCGGGTGCGCGCCCACGCGCTCGCCACGGAGGCGCTGCGCCGCGACCCGGACGCCGGCTTCGAGTCGGCGATCGAGGAGGCGAAGCGGATCGCCGTCCTCGGGACCGACCGGGAGGGGTAGCAGGGCATGTCGATCGGTGGTGGACGGTGTTGATCGGTGAGGTCGCCCGGCGGTCCGGGGTCAGTGCCCGGATGCTCAGGCACTACGAGTCGCTCGGCCTGGTACGGCCGTCGGGCCGCACCGGCTCCGGCTACCGGGAGTACTCCGACGCGGACATCCGGCGGATCTTCCACATCGAGAGCCTGCGCTCCCTCGGCCTGTCGCTGCACGACGTCGGGCGGGCGCTGGACGACCCGGGCTTCACGCCCTCGGGGCTGGTCGACGACCTCGTCGCCCGCACGCTGGAACGCATCGCGGCGGAGACCGAACTGCTGACGCGGCTGCGCCGGATCGGCGCGGCCGAGCCCGCCGGCTGGGAGGACGTCCTGCGGACCGTCGCGCTGCTCCACGGGCTGGAGTCGAAGAGCGCGGGGGCGCGGCAGCGCGCGGCCCTGGCCGCGGCCGAGGACGCCCCCGTCCCCTTGGAGGCGCTGGCCGAGGCGGTGCTGGCCGAGTCGGACCCGAACGCCGCCGGGGCCCTGCGGTGGGCGTTGGCGCAGGCCGGCGAGGCGGCGGTGGCCGTGCTGGCGCCGGGCCTCGGCTCGCCCTCGGCCGAGGTGCGGGAACGCGCCGTCCGGTCCGTCGCCGAGATCCCGGCCGACGCGGCGACCGCGCTGCTGCGGGACGCCCTGGCCGGCCCCGATCCGGTGGTCCGCCGGTACGCGGCCCTGGCGCTCGGGGCCAGGCGGGTGGCCGACGCCGTCCCGACGCTCATCGACATGATCGTCGAGGAGCGCAACGACGCCGACGCGGCGGATGCGCTGGCCGAGCTGGCCAACGGCGCCGCCGACGCCGGTGACCCCGCCCTGGCGGACCGGATCGCCGGGCGGCTCGTCGAGCGCCTGGCCCGGGACGGGGTCGACCAGCCCGCCCGGCGGCGGCTGACCCAGGCGCTCGCGGACATCCCGGGGAGCACGGCGGCGGGCGCGCTCGCCGGGCTGGCGCGGGACGCCGACCGGGTGGTCGCGCTCACGGCGGCGTACGTGCTCACGCTGCGCGGCGCGCGGTAGCGGACTGCCGCGCGCCGCGTAGCCGCGTAACCGCATAGCCGCGCCGCCGAGCGGTGGCCGTGGGACGGTCAGCCGACGCTGCTGATCCGCAGGACGCCGGTGGTGGTGCCCTGGTAGACCACGCCGCCGGGGGCGATGGAGCCGACCATCTGGAGGGTGTCGAAGAGGAAGCCCGCGCCGAGGTAGTGGGTGCGGGTGACGCTGCCGGTGCGGGGGTCGATCTCGGCGTAGTAGTACGGATCGAGGATCGAGGTGGCGTCGGTGCCCGGGATGACCGGCCGGCGCAGCACGGTGTGGATCAGGCCGTCACCGGTGGACAGCCTCGGCACGGCGGCGGAGCGCACGGTGGTGTCCCAGACGAGGTCGCAGCCGGAGCCGTCGGCGCGGACGTCGACCCGGCTGAGGCCGCCGGAGAAGCGGCCGGACGCGGGCACGCTGGGCCCGGCGTCGGCGGGCAGCTTGGGGTACGGGTAGCCGTAGGTGCTCGCGACGAAGACGGCGTTCCCGGCGCCGACCGGGGAGTTCTCGCTGCCGCTGCCGCCCGCCCTGAGGACCGGGACGGAGCAGACCTCGGAGCCGTCGGCGGTGCGCTGGACCAGCAGGTGCACGGTCGGCGCGGCGTTGTCGACGACGGTGACGTACTCGGTGCCGGTGCGCGGGCCGAAGAAGGTCGGTGTGGAGCCGGTGCCCCAGCTGAGCTGTCCGGGCTTCCGGCCCGGTCCGCGGTCGTACGGCCGGCGCCAGGCGATGAGCGGAGTGCCGTCGGCCTCGGCGGTCAGCAGGTAGGTGGCGTGGGTGGTGGCCACCAGGGTGCCGGCCGGGGCGGTGGAGATGGAGTTGGCGACCTTCTCCCCGGCCGGGAGGGCGAGGGTGCGGACGGTGCCGGTGCGGTCGTCGGCGGTGCCCACCACCCCGCCGCCGGTGGCGAACCAGACCCGGCCCTGCCAGTCCGGGGACAGGCCGGTCACGGCGTCGCCCTCGGGCACGGCGCCGGCCAGTGACAGCCGGCTGTCCACGGTCAGCGCCCAGGCGCCGGTGGCGGTGCGGTGGTGGCCGATCCGCAGCAGGTCGCGGTTGCCGTCCACCACGACCAGGCGGTCGTCCTGGTCCAGGTAGGCGTACACGCCGCCGAGCAACGAGCCCTTGGCGATGGGGAGTTCGGCGACGGAACCGCCGTCGGCCGGGTCGAGCAGGTGGACCGTCGGGACGAGGCCGAAGATCGTGGTGCAGAGCGCGACCGGGCGTCCGTCCGAGCCGACCAGCACCGTCGGGCAGGCGGACTGGAGGGCCACCCGCTCCGAGTCGAGCGGGCCGGGCCCCGGGCCGGGCAGCGGGGTGGCGTCGGAGGAGCCGGTGTCGCCGTGCATGGTGGCGGTGCCGTCGGGCCCCGCGTACGGGTTGTGCGGCGGGAGCGGACTGAACGGGCCGGCGGTGGACGGGTCGGTGGCGCCGGACGGGTCGGTGGCGGACGGGCCGTCGCCGGACGGGACGGTGGCGCCGGTCGGGCCGGTGGCGTGGGCCGGGACGGCGAGGGTCAGCAGGGCGGCGGTCACGAGTGCGGGCAGCGCGAGGCGCATGGGAGTCCCCATCGGGAGGAGGAGTGGGCGGCGTGGTGGTGCACGTGATCGCCCGGATGGGGTTCCCGACGGCGCCGGGGGCGCCGGGCTGATCACCGCGTCAGAGCGCGCGGTGACAGATCGCCGAGCACGCGTGCCCGAGGTCGACGTCGAGTCGACGGCTCAGGTGCGTGTGGCGGTTCATGCGGCCAGCATGGACCACTGACGCTTTGTCGTACAAGCACCTGTCCGGCCCGTGGACCCCGCCGGGGTGGCGGGGGCGGGGCGGTGCGGACGTGGTGCTGGTCAGAACACCGAGCAGCCGGAGAGGGTGGTGAGGGTGTCCAGGGCGGTCACGGCGGCGACCGAGTTGCCGGCCTGGTCGAGGCGGGGCCCCCAGGCGCAGACGGCCGCGCGGCCGGGGAGTATGGCGAGGACGCCGCCGCCGACGCCGCTCTTGCCGGGCAGGCCGACGCGGAAGGCGAACTCGCCGGCGGCGTCGTAGGTGCCGCAGGTGAGCAGGACGGCGTTGAGGCGCTTGGCCTCGCCACGGCTCATCAGCCGGGTGCCGTCGGTGCGCACGCCGTAGCGGGCGAGGAAGGCGCCCGCGAGCACCAGGTCGCGGCAGCTGGCGGCGATGGCGCAGTGCGCGTAGTAGTGGTCCAGCACGGTGTCGACCGGGTTCCGCAGGTTGCCGTGGCTGGCGATGAAGTGGGCGAGCGCCGCGTTGCGGTGGCCGTGCTCGGCCTCGGAGACGGCGACCACCGGGTCGGTGTCCAGCAGCCGGTTGCCGGACTCGCGGCGCAGGAACTGCCGTACGGCGCCGGAGGCGTCGCCGGTCAGGGACTGCAGGCGGTCGGTGACCACCAGGGCACCCGCGTTGATGAACGGATTGCGCGGGATGCCGTGCTCGGTCTCCAGCTGGACCAGCGAGTTGAAGGGGTTGCCGGAGGGCTCCCGGCCGACGCCCCGCCAGAGGTCCTCGCCGCCGTCGGCGCTGTAGGCGAGGGCGAGCGCGAGCGAGAACAGCTTGGAGACGCTCTGGATCGAGAACGGCTGCTCCCAGTCGCCGACGCCGTGCAGCTCGCCGTCGACGGTGGCCACGGCCATGCCGAAGGCCTCCGGGTCGGCCTCGGCGAGGGCCGGGATGTAGTCGGCGACGTGGCCCCGGCCCGTGGTCGCCCGGGCGGCCGCCTCGGCGGCGGCCAGCAGGACCGGGTAGTCCAGGTTCTCCACATCGAACAAGATTCTTCACTCCACGCACGGACGGGTACGGACACGATCCGGCCGGGGGCGCCGTGCGGCGACCCCCGGTCCGACCTGTGATTATCCGTGCTCGGGGGAGTGCTGTGCGCCAGGCGGGGGTGCCGGTGCGTGGCGTGCCGGGGGGAGGAGGGAAGGGAGGCGGGTGCGGGCTACGGAGCGTCGGTGGCGGGCTTCGGCGCGTCGGTCGCGGGCTGCGGTCCGTCGGTTGCGGGCTACGGCGCGTCGGTCGGGGCCTGGACCGGCGGGCCGGTCAGCAGGGTGCCGGAGTCCGTGTAGGGCCAGCCGTTCGGGACGCAGCCGTGCAGGCCCTTGATCTGCTGCATCATCACCGGCGCCGGGGCGCCCGGGCCCGGGCAGTCGACGTGGCCGTTGCCGAGGATGTGCCCGACCTCGTGGTTGATCGCCAGCGCGTGGTACAGCTCCGGCTGGTTCCGGTAGAAATCGGACAGTTCGGTCCAGCGCCTGAGGTTGATCACCACCTGGTGCTGGACGCCGCAGTTGACCCAGCCGCCGGTGTCCAGCCCGTACTGGCCGCAGATCCGGTCGGTGGAGCCCGGGGTCGCCAGGTAGACCGTGAAGTCCACCGGGTCGGCGGCCATCCGCTGGAAGGACGCGGTGTTCCCGGCCGCCCAGCCGCGCCGGGTGTTGCCGAGGACGGCGTCCACCTCGGCGGCGAACTGCGCCGGGCTCTCCGCGATCCCGTCCTCCACCCGCACCTTGTAGCGGTACAGGTGCTCCCCGGTGCCGAAGCGGGCGGAGCCGCCGGGGGCGGTGGTGAAGGCCAGCGGCGCGGGCTCGCTGCGCCAGGGCTGCCACCACAGCAGGCCGGCGGTCACCGCCGCGACCAGCGCCACGGCGAGTATGGCGTGCCAGGGCCGCCAGTGCTGCCAGCGGCGCCAGCGGCGCGGGCGGGCGGCAGCCGCCGTCATCGGCCGCCGCCCGCCGCCGTACGGCCGTGCGGTCGGCGTATTCGGTGGGGCGGGGGCGCGGTGGTGTCGGCCATGGCGGTGGTGCAACTCCTGGGCGGGCTCAAAACGGGGTACATCAGGAGGAACGGTCCGGCTGCGGCGGCGGGTTCAGTCCGTCGCTCAGTCCGTCGCTCAGTCCGTCGCCGGGGGGGCGGGCCGGAAGCGGCGGAACGGCCAGGGCGTCACGGAACTCCCGGGCGAGGGACAGGAATTCCTCGGGGGACCGCGCCGCGTGGTGCAGGTCGATCAGCGGCTCCGCGCCCAACTCCCGTACGGCGGCGGCCAGGTAGTCGGCGATCTGGGCGACCGTGCCGCGCTGGGGGACGTCCCCCGCGGGCGCCGGGGCGGCGGTGACCGCCGGGTTGACCCGCAGCACCAGGCGCAGCGTCGCCGGGTCGCGGCCGGCGGCCCGGGCGGAGTCCCGGACGCGCTCCCAGAGCGGGCGCAGGGCGGGCAGCGGCAGGCCGACGCCCAGCCAGCCGTCGGCGCGCCGTCCGACCCGCTCCAGCGCGGCCGGGCTCACCCCGCCCAACAGGACCGGCGGGCGCGGCCGTTGGGCCGGGCGGGCCAGGACGGTCGACGACGGGACGGTCCAGAGTTCACCGGTGTGCCGGACGTCGGTGCCCCCGGTCCAGAACGCCTCCAGCACGTCCAGGGTCTCCTCCAGCCGGGCCGCCCGGCCCCGCCACGGGACGCCGACCGCCTGGTACTCGTCCTCGGACCAGCCGAGCCCGAAGCCGACGTCGAGGCGGCCGGCGCTGAGCAGGTCGATCGTCGTCAGGGTGCGGGCGAGCAGGGCCGGGGGGTACCAGGGCGCGTTGAGCGTGCTGGTGCCCAGCCGGGCCCGACTGGTCGCGCCGGCGGCGGCGGTCAGCAGGGTGAGCGGGTCGAGGAAGGTCCGGTGGCTCTCCGGGAGGGCGCCGCTGCCGCCGGGGTACGGGGTCCGCGGGGCGTTGGCGACCAGGAGCCGGTCGGCCGTCCAGAGCCGGTCGTAGCCGAGCGCCTCGGCCGCGGCTGCGATCCGGACGGTCAGGGCGGGGTCGGCGAAGCGGCCGTACTGGGGGAGGGCGAGTCCGAGGGGCATGGGGTCGTCCTTACGCCTTCCGTGCGGGGGCCGGAGCACCCAGTGTCGGCCGACGGGCGCCCGGAGCGCCAGGCGTCGGGGCTCCCGTCGGGGCTCCCGTCGGGCGGACGGCGCCGCCGGTTCCCGGAACCACTCGAAGGTGCCACCCGTGCGGCGTGTTCCTGGGGATCGCCGTCGGAATCGGCTGTTGTGGTGCGGGTCGATCACGACGATCCGCACCACGGTCCGCATCATGATCCGCAGTGCAGCCCGCGCTGCAACCCGCACCACGACCCGTAACCGGAGGCACCGTCATGTCCATCACCACCGTCCTCACCGTCGACGGCATGAGCTGCGGCCACTGCGAGAGGACCGTCAGCGCCGGGCTCGCCGCCATCCCCGGGGTCACCGAGGTCGTCGCGGACGCGCCCAGCGGACGGGTCACCGTGGCCTCCGCCCAGCCGCTGGAGACCACTGCGGTCCGCAGCGCGGTCGACGCGGCCGGCTTCACCCTCGTCGACGAGGTCTGACCCCGGACGGAGGTCTGACCCCGGACGGGCCGGGGGCCCGCCGCCCCGGGGCCCGTCGCCTCGGGACGGCGGGCCCCACCCGGCTCAGCCCATGCTCTTCGCGCCGTCCAGGGACTCGCGAATGATGTCGGCGTGGCCCGCGTGCTGGGCGGTCTCGGCGATGACGTGCAGCAGCACCCGGCGGGCCGACCACTCGGCGTCCGCCTCGAACCAGGGCGCCTTCGGCAGCGGCTGGGTCGCGTCGAGGTCCGGCAGGGTGGCCACCAGCTCGTCGGTCCGGCGGGCCACCTCGGCGTACGCGGCGAGCACCCCGGCCAGCGTCTCGCCCGGCAGCAGCCGGAACTCGTCGGCGCGGCGGGCGAAGTCGGCCTCGGTCATGGCGGAGAAGTCGGGCATCGCGGACGGGCCCTGCACGATGAACTCCGCCCACAGCCGCTCCACCGTGCGCACGTGCTTGACCAGGCCGCCCAGGCACAGCTCGCTCGCACAGGTCCGCAGGCCGGCCTGCTCGTCGGTGAGGCCGCGGGTGGTGAAGCGCAGGAAGTGCCGCTGCTTCTCCAGCGCGATCAGGAGGTCGGCGCGCTCGCCGGTGACGGGGGCGGGGGTGGTGGGGGTGGTGGTGCTGCTGGGGGTGGTGGTCGCGGTCATGGCTCTGGCCTTCCGTTCGGGTCCTGATCGGTGCCTGCTCGGTGGTGGTCCGGGGCTCGCTCCCCCTGACGAGAACCACATTACGGAGCATTGCGGCCACTTCCTGTCCTGAATAGCGCCCAGAATCGGGACATGGCGAACACCAGCACCCGGACCCTGCGACTGCTCTCCCTGCTCCAGACCCACCGGTACTGGCCGGGCGAGGAACTCGCCGACCGGCTCGGCGTCTCCGTCCGCACCCTGCGCCGTGACATCGACCGGCTGCGCGAGCTCGGCTACCCCGTCGAGGCCCAGCGCGGCGTCGACGGCGGCTACCAGCTGGCCGCCGGCGCGGCCCTGCCCCCGCTGGTCATCGACGACGAGGAGGCGGTCGCCCTCGCGGTCGGGCTCCAGGCGGCCGCCGACAGCCCGGTGGAGGGGGTCGCCGAGGCCTCCGTCCGGGTCCTGGCCAAGGTCGTGCACGTGATGCCGGGCCGGCTGCGCCGCCGGGTCGAGGCGCTGCGCGCCGTCACCGTCCCGGTCGACTGGGGCACCGCCCCCGCCTCCCGCGTCGACCCGGACGCCCTCACCGCCGTCGCCCTGGCCTGCCGGGACGACGAACGGCTCCGCTTCTCGTACACCACCGCGTCCGCGCGGCGCACCGAGCGGCACGTTGAACCGCACCGGCTGGTCTGCCTCGACCGGCGCTGGTACCTGGTCGCCTACGACCTCGACCGCGGCGACTGGCGGACCTTCCGCCTGGACCGCCTCACCGCCGCCGAGGCCACCGGCGCCCGCTTCGCGCCCCGCACCCTCCCGGCCGCCGACGCCGCCGAGTTCGTCCGCGCGGGCCTCAGCGCCATGCCCCGCCCCAACCGGGTCGAGGCCCTGGTGGAGGCCCCCGCCGAGCGCGTCCGCGCCCTCGTCGGCCGCTGGGGCGACGTCGAGGCGGTGGACGCCACCCGCTGCCGCCTGCGGATGACCGCCGACTCGCTGGACTGGCCCGCCATGGCCCTGGGCTCCCTGGGTGCCGAGTTCCGGATCGTCCACCCGCCGGAGCTGCGGGCACTGATCGCGGAGTGGTCCACCCGCTTCGGCCGCGCGGCGGAAGGCGGCGCGGAGGCGTAGGAAGTCGGCCCGGTCGACTTCTGGTGTGGGGGTGTTGCTGTGGCGACTCGGCGATGGGTGGTCGTGGTGGGCCCGGCTTTGGTGGGCTGGTGGTGGGGGAAGTGGAGGGCGCCGTAGGGGGTGGGGCCGGAACGGCCGGGCTTCGTAGGGGCGTTACGTTGGGAAGAGGAGGGATGGGGGTGGGTGTGGCACTGGTCAGGGTGTGGCGGATCAAGGGGCTGTTCCGGCAGGCGGACCGCAGGTACCGGGGGGCGGCCCTGAGGCTGGAGGGGGTGTCTCAACTCCTTGCCCTGCCGGGGCGGCGTCGGGTTCGCAGGCTGCGGCTCGCGCGTGCGCAGTGGCTGCGGGCGGTGGAGGAGGATCCGGACCGGGCGCTGAAGGCGCTCGCCGACGCCGTGGTGAACGGACTGGACGTGGCGACCGACGAGTTCGTCGAGGGTGCGCTCGCCCGGTGGATCCGTTCCGGTCGGTGGGGCCGCCTGGAGCAGGACACCTACGAGCGGTTGCGGGAGGCCCTGGCCACGACCGGCCGGTCCCTGGCTGAGCGGCTGACCGACCTGTACCGGGGGGAGCCGGGGCTGCGGGAGCACCGCAGTGCCCCGGAGGTGCGCGACATGCTGATGGAGTACCACCCGGAGCACCCGCCGATGGAACTGCTGATGGCGGTGGGCCCGCTGGGTTCGGAGGCGGACTGGTGGTGCGACCTCGGTTACCGGGCGATCCAGGACGGCGACCTGGAGCTGGCCGACCGGCACTTCACCCGGGCGCACGACCTCGGCTGTCAGCACGTGCGGGAGTGGGTGGTGTACCTCGCTCTGCTGCGGGTGGCGGAGGTCGGCGACCGGGTGCAGGTGCACGATGCCCTCAGGACGGCCCGTGAGCTGCATCCCGCCCTCGACCACGAGCAGTTGTTCTACCTCGGCTGTCGGGGCGTCCTCGCCGGTGTGGAGCCGGACGTGGAGGCGATGGTGCGGTTGCGGGTGGACCGGCCGGACCTGCGCCAGCTGTGGCTGGCCCAGCACTTCCTCCGGGTCGGGAACCCCGTCCTGGCCCGTGCCAGGCTGCGGTCGTGCGTGCGGAAGGCCAAGAAGCTGACCCAGGACCGGTACGGGTACCTGGACAGGAGCGACGACGATCCCGATCCGTCCGACGTCCTGCGCATGGCCAAGGCCCAACTGGCCCGGCAGGACGGGCGTGTGCAGGACGGGCGTGAGTCGGCGGGCCCGGACGCGCGCCTGCTGCCTTCGGTGGACCGGTTCGACCCGGGCTATCTGCACGAGGCGCTGCCGAGCCCGTAGCAGCGAGCGGATCCGGCGGTTCCTCGGTCGTACCTGAGGCTGGATATTCGCTTGGCCGACGGTCGCGGGCCGGGCGATCATGGCGGGATGTCCGATCTGCTCGAGCGGGTAGCCGCCTTCCACGTCGCCTTTGCCCGCCGCCAGGCGGCCGAGGTCGTCGAACTGCCCGAGTTCCCCGGGGTCTTCGCCGTGCGGAACCCGGAGTTCGTGCTCTCCCACGAGCACAACCACCTGATCGTCACCGGACCGGGCACCGACCCGGCGGCCCTGCCGGGGCTGGCGGTGCGCTGGCTCGGGCAGCGCTCGCAGTACGCGATCACCGTGCTGGACGAGGCGTGGGGCGAGCGGGCTGCGCCGGTGCTGGCCGGGGCCGGGTACGAGCGCAGCGCCGTGGTGGTCATGGCCAGGGACACGGCGGGTTGCACGCTGCCCGAACCGGCCGCCCTGCCGACGGAGTTCGCCGAACTGCGGGAGGCCGTCCTGCGGCAGCAGCGGGAGTGGTACGAGGACGCGGAACTGCTCCGGCAGCTCGCCGACCGTCGGCCGACCAGGCGGCGCGGTGCCGAGCAGGTGCACTTCCTGGCCGCCCGGGCGGCGGACGGCGAGGTCGCCGCCTGGGTCGACCTCTACCTCGAACCGGCCCTCGGGCTGGCCCAGTTGGAGGACCTGGTCACCGCGATCCCGTACCGCGGGGCCGGTCACGGTGACACCCTGCTGGCCAGCGGCCTGGCCCTGGCGGCGGCGGCCGGGATCCCGCAGCTGTTCCTGCTCGCGGACGCGGTCGACTGGCCGCGCACGTGGTACGCGCGCCGGGGCTTCGTCGAGATCGGCCGCAGCCTGTCCTTCCAGACGCGCTGACGGCCCGCCGACCGCCCTTTGGCGGCCCTTCTGACGGCCCGGCCGTTGGAGGTCGTACGGGTGCGCCAGGATGGGGGCATGAACACGGAACGGGCCCTGCCCCGTGACCTGATGGCCGTCGACACCCCGGCGCTGCTGCGACTGGAGGCGCGGGCCGCCGGCCTCGGCCTCTCCCAGCGGCTGGACCCGGCGTGGCTGACGGCGCACGCGGCGCCCGAGGGGCGGCACTACCTGCGGGCGGTGCTGTGGCACGGGGTGTCCCACCGTCCGGAGCTGCCCGCTCAGTTGCGCTGCGAACTGGTGCTGGAGCTGCGGACCGGCGAGCAGGTGCTGAGCCTGCTGGACGTCCTGGCCGGGGACTTCGAGCGACTGACGGCGGTGACGTCCCGGGACGAGGGACTGCCGGTGGCCCGGCTCCTGGGCGGTGGCGGGCTGCGGTCGGTCAGGGAGTACGAAGCCGGGGAGTAGTCGGCCGGGGGATAGTCGGCCGGGGAATGCTCGGTCAGGGAGCGCGACGAGGGGCTACGGGGCTGACCGGCCCTGCTGCCGCCCGCCCGCAGTGGTCGGCGACGGTGTCCGCGAAGGCCCGGGCGAGCGGACCCAGGGTGAGCCACTCGCGCGCGGCCCAGCCGACGGTGAGGCCCGGGAGGTCGGGCAGCGGCACCAGTCGGAGCCCGGGATGGCCGGGGCCCTGCCACTCGGGGAGCGCGGGGACGACGGCGTGCCCGAGGCCGAGTTCGGCGAGCAGGATCGCGGTGTCCCAGTCGGTGACGCTGGTGTCGAAGACCGGGCGGATGCCCGACTTGCCGAGCCAGTCGTCCAGTTGGGAGCGGGAGACGGAGTTCTGCGGCAGTCCGATGAGCCGGGCGTCCTGGAGGTCGACGGGTTCGATGCGCTCCCGGGCGGCGAGCGGGTCGGCGGCCGCCACGGCGAGCACCCACGGCAGTTCGGCGACGGGACGCTGCTCGATGCCGCGGACGGGCGTGCCCAGGGTGATCCAGGCCAGGTCGACCTGGCCGGCGGTGAGCGCGTCCAGACAGCTGCGGCTGGATACACCGGTCTGGAACTCCAGGCTGACCTGCGGGAACCGTTCGCGGAAGTCGACCACGGCGGCGGACATGAAGTGCCGGATGCTGGTGGCGCCGGTGGTGATCCGCACCGATCCGCCCTCGCCGCGCGCGAGTTCGGCGATGGTGCGCAGCGCGTGGTCGATGCCGCCCAGCCCGTTGGCCACGGCGGTCTGCAGCTGGCGTCCGGCCTGGGTGGGCACCACGCCGCGCGGGTGCCGCTCGATCAGGGCGAGGCCCAGTTCGCGCTCCAGCCGCTTCACGTGCTGGCTGACGGCGGACTGGCTGCACGCCAGGTCGCGGGCGACGGCGCTGAGCGAGCCGGCCCGGCAGACGGCGGCGAAGACGCGGAGGTCATCGAGGGTCATGAACGCCCAGGGTACTGCCGGATCCGGGACGGCAGGAGAAGAGGCCCGACCCAAGCCCGACCTTGGAAGTTCCCCAGGAAATCAGCGGATTGACTTGGGAGTCCGGCAGCCTCGATCATCGATGGCAGGGCCCGCAGGAGGGCGGCAACCCGCCCGCTGCCTTCGCGGCGCTCCGGACGCGTAGAGGCGGGGGCGGGGCGGGTGCCGACCCGTTTGCATCAGCTGCACAAGCTGCATCCGCGCGTGCCCGTGCGCCCGTGTGCTCATGCGTACGGGCAGGACGGACAGTCGGGCAGTGGAGGGGGAACGGAATGCGGTACGCCGATGGTCCCGGCGCGGACTGCGAGGTGTTCGTCGGGGCGACGGTGGAGCGGCTCTGGGCGCTGGTGACGGACATCGCACTGCCCGCGCGGCACAGCCCGGAGCTCCAGCGGGTCGCCTGGCTGGACGGTGCGGACGGCCCCGCTCCGGGCGCCCGCTTCGAGGGGTACAACCGGCGGGCGGGGATGCCCGATTGGCGGACGGTCTCCGAGGTGGTGGAGGTGGTCGAGCACCGCGCCTTCGCCTGGGCCGTCCTGGACGCGGACGGCCGCTTCGGCGCCCCGGTGACGGACGCGAGCGGTGCGTTGGCCCGGTGGCGCTTCGAGCTGCGCCCCGAGGACGGTGGCACCCTGCTGCGGCACTCGGTGGTGCTCGGCCCCGGCCGTAGCGGAGTCACCCGGGCCATCGACGCCCGGCCGGAGGCGGAGGAGAAGATCGTCGCCTTCCGCCTGGGGGAGCTGCGGACCGGGATGACGGCGACGCTGGAGGGCATCAAGTCGATGGCGGAGAACGGGGGTTGAGGTGCCGGAACCGGCCCGTTCCGAGCTCGACTGTTCCGAGCTCGACTGTTCGGAGCTCGACTGTTCGGAGCCGGCCCGTTCCGGGCTCGACTGGCCGGGGCTCGCGGAGCCCGACCGTCCGATGGACTTCGCCGGGCTGCTCGCGGAGGTCCGGGCGTCGGCGGCACGCCTGTGCGCGGACCTCGCGTCGCTGACCGACCGGCAGGCCCGTGAGCCCTCGCTGCTCCCCGGCTGGAGCCGGGGCCATGTGCTCACCCACCTCGCCCGCAGCGCCGACGCGTACCGCTGGACGCTCGCCCTGGCCCGTACCGGTAGCGCGCCCGGGCCGCGCGCCGACGCCGCCGAGCTGGACCGGCGGCTGCGCGAGGGCGCGGGGCGCGCTGCCGGGGCGCTGGTCGACGACCTGCGGGACGGGCTGGACGGGCTGCTGCGGGACGCGGCTCAGTTGCCGGCCGGGCGCCGGAACGTCCTGGTCCCGGCACTGGCGGGCTGGCGGCACCCGGCCTGGTACCTGCTGTGGCGGGCCTGGCGGGAGCTGGAGGTGCACGCGGTCGACCTGGGCCTCGGCCGCGGGCCGGCCGACTGGCCCGCGGCGTTCGTCCGGGCGGCCCTGGCCGAGACGGCCGCGGCGTCGGCCGTACGGTCGGTGCCGCTGGCCCGGGTGGAGGCCGAGGACCTCGGCCGCAGCTGGGAGATCGGCGGGGCGGGCCGGGTGGTGAGCGGCCCCGGGCACGCGCTGCTCGCCTGGTTGGCCGGGCGCGGCCCGCTGACGGGCCTGCTGACGGGCCTGCGGGTGGACGGCGGGTTGCCGGCGCCGGAGGTGCTGCCGGCCTGGCCGTTGCCGCCGGTGCCCGGCTGGGGGTGAGGTCCGCTCAGGAGGCGGGCGGGTGCTCCTCCGCCTGCCGGAACAGGGCCGCCAGGTCGTGGAAGCCCCGCCGTTCGGCCAGGGTGCGGGTGGTAGCACCGTCGGCGTCGGGGAGGCGGGGGTCGGCGCGGTGGGCGAGCATGACCTCGACGATCTCGCGGTGCGCGGGGCCGCCGTCACCGAGCAGGACCGCCTCCAGGAGGGCCGTCCAGCCGAGGTCGTTGACGTGGTTCACGTCGATGTCGGTCTCGTTGAGCACCGCCCGTCCGTAGGCAACGGGGCCGCGCCCGGCACCGGTTCGTCCGGTGCCGGGCGTTCGGCTGTCCCGCTGTCCGATGGCGCGGCTCTCCAGCCGCCCGGCTACTCGGCCTTGAGGTGCGCCAGCGTGACGATCAGCCGGTCGGCGATGCCCTCCGGCCACGGAAAGGCGACCGTGACCGCCTGCTGGTGGGCCAGTCCGTGCAGGCCCAGCCAGAGGGCCACGGTGTCCGCGAACGGGTCGGTGCTGGTGGACGCGCCCGTGGCGACGCACGCCTCCAGGGTCTCGACGAACAGGTGCAGGAGCTCCTGACCGAGGGCGCCCATGTCGTCCGCCGTCACGGTGGTGTCCTGGAGCGCGGGCACCCAGACGCCGCCGAACATGGTGCGGTAGCGCTCGGGGTGCTCCCGGGAGTACTCCAGGTAGGCGTGGCAGAGGGCGGTGAGCCGCTGCCGGGGGTCGTCGTCGGCCGCGTCGACGGCGGCGCGCAGCCGGGCCTCCATCTGCTCGAAGGCCTGCCGCACCACGGCCAGCATGATGGCCGGCTGGTCGGGGAAGTGCCGGTAGATCGAGGGGGCGGCGATCCCGACCCGGCGGGCGACCGACCGCAGGGTGACGGCGGTCTCGGTGCCGGCCTCGTCGAGCAGTTCGACTGCGGCGGCCACGATGTCCTCGCGCAGGCGGGCGCCTTCCCCGCGACGGTTGCGGGCGCGGACGGGGGCTGTGCTCGGTTCGTTTCCCATGGCGTGAGCTTACAGGTGAAAACTTACGAGCGGCAGCTCTTGTCAGCCGTGAGCTTACGCATGTAACTTTACGGCCGTAGCCAGCGCCACCGTCATCACTGAGCCGAACGGAGCACACCGTGAACAACACCGTCGTCACCCACGCCACCGAGGTCGTTCTGCCGGGCGAGGTCGAGCCGAGCGGCCTCCGGCTGCGCACCCGCGACCTCCCGCCGCCGAGCGCCGGCCACGTCCTGCTCCGGATGGACGCCACCGGGGTCTCCTTCGCCGAGCAGCAGATGCGTCGCGGCAAGTACTACGACCAGCCGCCGTTCCCCTTCGTGCCCGGTTACGACGTGGTCGGCACCGTGGTCGCCGCAGGCCCGGGCACCGACCCCGCGATGGTCGGGCGCCGCTTCGCCGCCGTCACCAAGACCGGCGCCTGGGCCAGCCATCTGCTGCTCGACGCCGCCGACCTCGTCCCGGTGCCGGACGGCGTGACGGCCGCCGACGCGGAGACCGTCGTGGTCAACGGCGTGACGGCCTGGCAGATGCTGCACCGGACCGCGAAGGTGCGCCGGGGAGGCACGATCGTCGTACTCGGCGCCAACGGTGGTGTCGGCTCGACCCTGGTCCAACTCGCCCGGCACGCCGGGATCGCGGTGATCGGCACGGCCTCCGCGCGGCACCACGACACCGTTCGCGCCCTGGGGGCGACCCCGGTCGACTACCGCGACCCCGACCTCTACCGGCGCATCCGGGAGCTCGCGCCGGACGGCGTCGACGCGGTGTTCGACCACGTCGGCGGCGCCGGGCTGGAGCAGTCGTGGTCGCTGCTGCGCCGCGGCGGAGTCCTGGTGTCCTACGGAACCGCCGCCACCAAGGACGAGGCCGGCAACTCCCAGCTCCCGGTGTTGAAGCTGTTCGCCCGGCTGGCGCTGTGGAACGGCCTGCCCAACGGCCGGTCCGCGCACTTCTACAACTTCTGGGCGGGCCGGCGCCGCCCGGAGGCCTTCCGGGCCCGTCTGCGCGAGGACCTCACCCAGGTGCTGGCCCTGCTGGACGACGGCACGCTCAGCGCGCAGATCGCCGCCGAGTTCCCGCTCGACGAGGCCGCGGCCGCGCTCGCCCTGGCCGAGTCGCGCACCGTCGCGGGCAAGGTCGTCATCGTCCGCTGACCGGGCTCGGCTCTGCACCGGCCCGGCCCGGCCAGGCCTGCCGTCGGTCAGGCGGTGTCGGCGGAGGCCGCCGCGATGCGGGCCTCGATCTCCGCCAGGATCGGCCGGTAGGCGTCCTCGTAGGTGTGCATCCGGTCCAGGCACTCGGCGAACAGCCGCCGGGAGCGGGACCTCCGGTGGGGCATCAAGTCGTAGCGGCGCAGGCGCACCGAGCGCATGTCGACCATGAACCCGGGCCGGCAGCGCACGCCGTGCGCGTGCCGGACGGTCTCCTCGGCCTCGCGCAGCAGGCTCAGGTAGGCGTCGTGGCCGGCCTTCCAGCGGGCGGCCTCCTCCGGGGTGCCGGGCACCTCGACGCCGCGCACGGGCGGCGCGACCGGGTCGACGACGTCGTAGAGGGTGAACTCCAGCCCCTCGGGGGCCTGGGCCCAGGACATCACCCGCCACGGCCACGGGATCAGGGTGTAGGTGCGCTGCTGTACGCGGATCACGCGGTTCCCCCCGGTGTCGGTGCGCATCGGTCCGGCGGCCCGGGCCTGCTGCCCGGGGCCTGGCGTCAGCGTAGGGGAGAGAGCTTCGGCTTGAGGGCTACCACCGCCGGGCTGCGCTCCAGACCATCGGGGCCGCCGTGCTTGCCCCTGCCGGCGAGGTCCCGCCGACTCGCAGCCCCGAGGTGGTCAGCACTGTCCACCGCGCAGTCGCGGCCTTGAGCCCGGCCTCCTTCGAGGGGCTTGACCCCCAGACCCGGGACCGGCTCCGCCAGGAACTCCGGGAGACCCGTACGGCGTTGCTCGCGCTGGAGGACTCGCTGAGCTGACAGAGCGGTACCTCCGAGGCCCCGCCTTCCCTGCCCAGGGAGGGCGGGGCGTCTTTGCGTTCCGGGGTCCGTCGGCGCGGTTGTTAACCGGCGCGGCTCAACGGTTGCGAAGGAGTGAGGCGACCTCGAAGAACATCGCACTGATCGGCCGGGCGAGATCCGGCAAGGACACGACGGCCGGGGTCCTGGCCGAGTCCGCCGACTTCCGCACCCGAATCCGCGAAGCCCTGGAGGCCACCGAATGACCCTGCGCGAGCGCTTCGACGCGATCGACCGCACCTCTACCGCGATCGGGAACGTCCTCTTCATCTACGCCCCCGTGCCGGACCCGCTGACGCCGGACGAGCGCGAGGCCGACGAGCAGGCCGCGAACGCCCGCGTCGAGGCCGAGGTGCCCGGCTTCACGGACACCCTGCCCTCGCTCACCGCCGCAGGCTGACAACCCGCCACTTCCAGTGTGACTGTGCACCGTAGATGGCCAGGGTTTTCGCGCTACCCGGCCAGTTGAGCGCGGGAGGCCCCGAGCTCCTGGCCGACCGCACCCTCCTCCTGTGGCAGCGGGTCAGCGCGGCCTCTCAGGATCTGCTCCCGGCCCAGGGCTTCACCGGGGTTCCTGGGCCGGGGTGCGCGGAGTGGGACGGGCTACTCGCCGAATTGGTCGAACGCGTTGTCGAGATCGGCGGCGACGGCGTTGGCGTCGCGGCTCTCGATGCGGTACCTGGGCATGAAGTAGACGAGTTCGCCGTCCTTGAAGAGGGCGAAGGAGGGGTCGGAGGGCGGGAGGTCCTCGAGGTAGGAGCGCATCCGGGCCGTCGCCTCCGGATCCTGCTCGGCGAAGACCGTGAGCAACTGGTCGGGGCGGTGGTCGGGGTTCTCCAGGGCGAGGCGCACGCCGGGCCGGGCGATGGCCGCCGCACATCCACTCACGGAGTTGATGGCCACCAGGGTGACACCGGTCTCGGCCTTCTTCATCGCGCTGTCCACGGCTTCGGCGGTGACCAGGTCGGTGAAGCCGATCTTGGTCAGCTCCTCCTTGAACGCCTTGACCATCTGCGGTGGGTACGGCATGCCCACTCCTCACTGAGAGAGAACGTCTGGTGGCTCAGCGTATCGAGGTATGGCTCGGTTGGATGGACGGTCCGGAGACTGTGTCTGGCTGGTGGCGGGGGTGGCTCAGAGCGTCCGCCAGTAGGTCACCGGATGCGGGGGCTTCGAGGGCGAGTGTCCCAGCGGTAGCGGGTCCAGGCGCGTCGGATCAGGCAGCGGACAGTGATGATGACGCTGGCCAGGGCAATGAAGAACTCGACGGAGGCTCTTCGCCGCTCGGTGCAGCGGCGGAGCTTGCCGAAGTTGTTCATCCAGGAATTCGTGCGCTCAACCACCCAGCGCCCGCCGGCCTGGATCGGGGTCTTCGGGCCGAGCCTGGCGATCTTGCCGGTGATCCGCCGGGTGTCGAGGTCTTGGCGGACCATGCTGTAGTCGTAGCCTGCGTCCAGGCTCAGGCGTGGGTCCGCGGGCGGCGGCCCTAAAGCTGCTTCCAGGGCGGCGAAGCGGTCGAGGATGGCGGGCAGCAGGGTGTGGTCGCGGGTATTGGCCGGTGCCGGGTCGGTGACCAGTGGCATGCCGTGTCTGTCCGTCAACTGCGAGCGTTTCATGCCGAGTTTGGCCCGGTCGACGGGGCTTTTGCCGGCGCACACGCCGCCTGACGGCGCCTTGGTGATGCAGCCGTCGGCGGACAGGTGGCCGAGTTCGAGGCCGATCATCCGGTCGTAGCTGGCGAGGACGAGCAGGCGCAGGGTCTCCATCACGCCGGTGGCGATCCACTCGTCACGGCGGCGGCGCAGGGTGGTGGCGGAGCACAGGTGGTCGGCCACTCGTTCGTATCCGCAGCCGAAGACCAGGACCTGCACCAGGCGGTCGAAGACCAGGGCGTCGCTGATGCGCGGGTTGTGGCAGCCCAGCGGGTGCCGGTCCTCGCGGACAGGCAACAGGGCGAGGAATTGGCTGCGGATCGGGTCGAGAATGCGTGATGGGACGGCAGGCACGGATCCCCCGGTGATCATGAAGCGTAGAGAAGTCCATGATCGGGCAGGCCGTGCCTGCTCTGCTGCTACCGCCCACCACGCCTCCTGGCGGACGCCCTTGGCAATCGAGCGATGATCGGTCGTGGCGACGGACCCGCGAGGGCGGTTTGCCGTCGGGAGGGCTGAGTAGTCCCCACGCACTCGGCCGAGAATTGACAGTTCGCTACTTGCTACTACTGGGTTCTCTGGTACGTCTGACCGAAACGGTCGAAACCTGACAGGGCGCGCATGCCCCACGCCTCCGAATTTGCGTTAGAACGCACTCCAACTCCTAGGTTCCGAAGCATGCGATACATCAAACTCGGAACGACCGGTCTGGAAGTCTCCGCCATCGCCCTCGGCTGCATGAGCTTCGGCGAGCCGGACCGGGGCGGCGAGCCCTGGTCACTGGGCGCGGACGCCAGCCGGGAGATCATCAAGCAGGCCCTCGAGGGCGGCGTCAACTTCCTCGACACGGCCAATGGGTACAGCGCCGGAAGCAGCGAGGAGATCGTCGGTCAGGCGGTCAAGGACTTCACCCGGCGCGAGGAGGTCGTTCTCTCCACCAAGGTCTGGATGCGGATGCGCCCCGGCCCGAACGGCGCCGGGCTGTCCCGCAAGGCGATCTTCGCCGAGCTCGACGCCTCCCTGAAGCGGTTGGGGACCGACTACATCGACCTCTACCAGATCCACCGCTGGGACTACGACACCCCGATCGAGGAAACCCTCGAAGCGCTGCACGACGCGGTCAAGTCCGGGAAGGTCCGCTACATCGGAGCCTCTTCCATGTACGCCTGGCAGTTCGCCAAGGCCCTGTACCTGGCTGACCTGAACGGCTGGACCCGGTTCGTGTCGATGCAGGACCACTACAACCTCATCCACCGGGAAGCAGAGCGGGAGATGCTCCCGCTCTGCGCCGACCAGGGCATCGGCGTGATCCCGTGGAGCCCACTGGCGCGGGGCAGGCTGACGCGGGTCCGGGAGACCGCCACGGCGCGTGCCGAGACCGACGAGGGCGGCAGGATCCTCTATCGCGACGGGGACCAGGCAGTGGCCGAGCGCGTCCACGAGATCGCGGGCAAGCGGGGTCTGTCCCCGGCCCAGGTCGCCCTGGCCTGGGTCATGCGCAACCCGGCGGTGACCTCGCCCATCGTCGGGGTCACCAAGCCGGCCCAGCTGGCCGACGCGGTCGCCGCGGTGGACGTCGAACTCGACGAAGACGAGGCCGCCTACTTGGAGGAGCCCTACCAGCCGCACGAGGCCGCCTACTTGGAGGAGTCCTTCTACAAGTCGCGCCCTGTGGCGGGCTCCCGGTAGTCCGGGCTACCGTCAGGCCTTCGACGAGTCCTTGGCCTCGGCCTTCTGGGTCCGGCGGTGCTTGCGGGCGGTCGCGCGCAACTGCATAATCTGCCCGCAGCGCGGCCGCGCCGCGCACCGCGGCGCCCCGCTCGCCGGGCCTGGGTGGCCGGGCGGGCGGGGCGCAGTGGTGGGCAGCGTCAGTGCCCGGTGCGGTGGTGGCGGATCTCGTCGAATCCTTCGTGGAGAAGGAGGGTGCGAGCGGAGCGGGCCATGCGGCCCTGCCTGCTGCCAGCACCCGCAGCACCTACTGGCGGACGCCCTAAGCGAAGTCCCGAGGGAACGGGTTTCACCAACCGTGGCGACCAGGCAGCCGGAGATTGCGGTTATCGGGACAATCGTGCCGCTCGTTGCCCCGGGAGCTGGGGCCCCTGAGCGACGCTCGGACTGGCCAACAAGCTGGGAAAGACTGGCCAGCTGGCCTGCCGAAGTGGCCAACTGCGAAGCAAAGTCACATCCAGGCCCGCCCCCGTCCGGGGCGGGCCTTGTACATTTCCCGGAACAAAAACGAGAGCCCATGTCCGAGTCCAGACCTGGGCGGTCGGCATGGCCGCCGAGGCCGCTGTCACCGACCTTGAGGTGGTCCAGCGCATCGCCGCCCGCGACCGCCAGGCCGCCGTTGACTTCCTGACCTACGCGGCAAAGCGCTGTGCCAAGGTCCGCGCCGACGTCGGCTCGCTGGTGCACGATTACTTCGAGCTTCGGCTGCGCGGCGAAGAGGTGTCCTACCCGCACCACGACGTCGCGCCGTACGTGCCGCACATCGAGGCGTGGCTCGACCGGTACCAGCCAGAGCTGCTGTTCGCGGAGGACGTGGCCTGGTCGTGGGAGCACGAGTACGCGGGCAGCTTCGACTTCATGGTGAAGCTCGGCGGGAAGACGGTCCTGGGCGACCTGAAGACCTCCAAGTCGGTGTACACCTCGGTCGCCGCGTAGCTCGCGGCCTACGCCCACGCGGACGACCTGATCACGGTGGACCGCAAGATCCAGACGTTCCCGAAGGTGGACGCCGGGGCGGTGCTGCACATCACCCCGGCCCGAGCCGAGTTCCGCCCGGTGAAGATCGATCGCCCGTGTTCGACCGGTTCCTGGCCCTGCGCCGTCGCTTCACCGACGACCGGGCATCGGACGCCGGGATCATCGGCCGCGTCGCCTGTCCAACGAGGCCGGCCGTCGGTGGGCCTGGCCTGCCGCGCAGGGTGCCGCTTCGAGGACATCGTCGCGGGGATGGTCCTGCTGCCCCGAAACCTGTTCAACGTGGACCCGCAGGGCCTGGTCGCCGTCACCGTGGCCCGCCCGGAGCCCGTCTCCCCGTACCTGACGGCGTACGCCATCGACAGCCTGACCACCCCCTACGAGCCCGACCGGCCGTCGCTGACGCTGCCGCCGGGCGAGGCTGTGGCCGCCGGGCTGGGGATCGTCGATGAAACCTCCATAGGGATTGGGGGAGTTCGCGCTTCTGAGCGGTGTTGAGTGCTTGAATCGGCGCGAGGTGTGGTTCGTGGGCTCGGGCCTCTCGGTTGGCGGGCCCTTCGTAGGCGGATGCATAAACCGGCGCTTTCGTCGATCGCTCCTGAGTGGGACAGCTCCTTCGGCCCAATCCGCTCCGTGCCAGGCTGTCAGCACCCCTCTTCCGCCAGGCGGCGGAACGTGAAACATCAGATTCTCGCCACATCAGTCATTTGGGCAGAAACTATCTCGCTTCGTCGGTTCGGCCGTTGGCCATGATGACTGTCAACACCACTCAACGAAAGGCTAGTTGGAAATGGCTGATTGGGTGAAGTTCGCTGGTGGCCTCTCCGCCATCTCGGCGGGGTCCCGCACCACGGTGTGGGGTGTGAACGGCGCGAGCGCCATCTTCCGGTACACCAACAACGACGCCAACCCGTGGATCAAGATCCCCGGAGCGCTGAGCGACATCGGCGCGGGCGCCGACGGCACCGTGTGGGGCGTCAACAGCGGCAACCAGGTCTTCCGGTACATCGGGGACCAGGACAGCTCGAACCCGTGGAGGGGCGTCAGCGGCAGCCTCAAGCGCATCGCGGTGGGCTCCCGGACGAACGTGTGGGGCGTCGACCCCGCCGGCAGCATCTACAGGTACACCAACAACGACGCCGGCGGCACCAACCCCTGGGTCAAGATCGCCGGCACCGCCATCGACGTCGCCGCCGGGGCCGACGGCAACGCGTGGCACATCAACGCTGCCGGCGAGATCTACCGCTACATCGGCGACCAGCCGAGCTGACCCATCCTGGCAAGGCCGCGCGTGTCCCTGACCGAGGTCGACCAGACACCCGCACCTCCCCGGCCAGGCTCCATGCGGACCACGCCGGAGTAACAGCACAACAACATCGCCCGCCCCGCACCGGCCTCGGTGCGGGGCGGGTTCGTCTCGATGTGAGCTCGTAGGAGGAACAGCACAGCACAAGTTGACAGAAGCGCCGCCTACAACGACCAAGGGAGCCGCGCCGGTCGTGGTCGCGACCGGCGGGGTCGCCGATTCCGGGCCCCGCCGGACGGCTGCGCTGATTCAGCCTGTGGGGATGCCGACCTGGTCGCGTTCGAGGGCGGCGCGCAGGGTGGCCAGGGCCCCGGCCGCAGAGGACAGCGCGGCGGCGTCGAGGGTGTCCGAGAGCAGCTCGGCCAGGCCCTCGGTGACGGTCCGCTCCGCCGCCTCGACGAGCCGGGTGCCCTCCTCGGTCAGGACCAGCAGCGAGGAGCGGCGGTCCGCCGGGTTCGGCCGGCGGGCGGCCCACCCCTGCTTCTCCAGGCGGTCGATGCCCTTGCTGGTCGCCCCGACCCCGATGGCGAACTCGGCGGCGAGGTCGGCCACCCGGCACCCGGGGTGGCGGTGCAGGTAGCCCAGGAACTCGTACTGCGAGGTGACGATCCCGTGCCGCTCGCGGAGCCGGTCGTTGAGGGCGTTGTACAGCCGTGTCTCGCACCGCACCAGGTCGGCGAAGAACCCGGCGAGGCCGGCTGCGGCGGTGGCGCCGTTCAATGTATCTTCCACGGCATATAGTGTACGGGAAGCTACTCAGGCAGGAGTGTGTCCATGAGCAGGGAGCAGCGCAGCCAGGTCGACGCGATGCTGCGGCAGTCGGCGTCGACCGGGCCCCGGTCGGTGGAGGAGATCCGGGCCGGCTTCCGGGCCCTGATGGGGGGAATGATCGTGCCCCACGACGCCATCCGCACCGAGCCGACCACCCTCGGCGGCCGCCCGGCCCTGCGGGTCCGGCCCAAGGGGCCGGAGGGGAGCGGTCCGGCGGGCGGCTCGGATCGTGCTTCCGAGAACGGGACGGACGGCGGGGCCGAGGACGGGACGGAGGGCGGGGACGGGACGCAGGGCGGGTCGGGGGCGACGATCCTGTACTTCCACGGCGGCGGCTGGGTCTTCGGCTCCCCCGAGACCGCGCTCTCGCTGACCGGGAACCTGGTGGCCAGGACCGGTGTAGGGGCGTACTCGCCGGACTACCGGCTGGCCCCCGAACACCCCTTCCCGGCCGCCGTCGAGGATTGCCTGAGCGCCTACCGGGCCCTCCTCGACCGGGGCGGGGACCCGGCCGCCATCGTCTTCGCGGGCGACTCCGCCGGCGGTGGACTCACCGTCACCACCTGCCTCGCCGCCCGGGACGCGGGCCTGCCGCTGCCCGCCGCCCTGCTGCTCCTCTCCCCGGGCCTCGACGCCACCCGGAGCGGCGAGAGCATCCGGACCAAGGAGGGCATCGACCCGGTCTTCACCCGCGCCGCCCTCGACCGCACCGGAGCCATGTACCTGGGCGGGGCCGACCCCCGGCAGCCCCTGCTCAGTCCCGTCCTGCACGCCGACCTGACCGGCTTCCCCCCGATGCTGATCCAGGTCGGCGCCAACGAACTGCTGCTGGACGACTCCACCCGCCTGGCCGCGCGGGCCCGCGAGGCGGGCGTGGACGTCATCCTCGACGTCACCGCCGACGCGCCGCACGTGTTCCAGTCCTTCGCCGGCGTCCTCGACGAGGCGGACGAGGCCCTCGACCGCGCTGCCCTCTTCCTGCGCCAGCGGCTCCGGGCCGGGCGGGCCGGAGCGGCCGCGCGGGCCTTGGCCGAGTAGGCGCGGGTCGGGGCTGGGCGGGCGCGGGTCGGGGTTGGGGTCAGACTGCGGCCCCGGCCCGTGACAGGCGCAGCAGGTAGGCGCCGGAGGCGGCGGCCAGCAGAGCCATGCAGGCGGCGAACACCAGGCCGGCGTGGGCCAGGCCGAGCGGCCCGGTGAGCAGCCCGACGCCGATCACCGGGATCGAGATGCCGAAGTAGCCGACCACGAAGAGGGCCGAGAGCGCCCCGCCGCGGTGCTCCGCCGGGCTCGCGGCGGCGACCTCGCCCACCGCGCCGCGCAGCCCCATGCCCTGCCCGACGCCGCCCACCAGGGCGGCCGACACCAGCAGCGCCAGGACGGCCCACGCCAGCGAACCTGCCAGCAGCGCCAGACCGGCGATCAGCACCAGGCAGCCCAGCGGCACGGCCCGTGCGGTGCCCAGCCGGGGGACGAGCAGCTGACCGAGGGTCGAGGCCAGGAAGGCGGACGAGACGATCAGGCCGACCAGAGCGCGGTTGTGCACGTCCAGCCCCTCGGCGAGGAAGGCCGGGGCGACCGAGGTGAACAGCCCCAGCAGGGAGAACCCGGCGAAGGCCGCGATCCCGGCCGCCAGGAACACCCGCCGCACCTCCGGGGGCAGGCTGGGCCGGACCGGCCGGGCGGTGCGCAGCGGACGGGCGCCGACCACCGTCTCCGGCAGCCGCAGCAGCACGCCGAAGGCGGCGGCCAGCAGCACCAGGTGCGCCACGAAGGGCAGCACCAAGGGGCGCGGCGCGTACTGGGAGAGCAGCCCCGCCACCAGCGGGCCGCAGCCCAGGCCGCCCATGTTGGCGGCCGTCGCGACGAAGCCCGCGCGCCCCCGGCGCCCCGGCGGTGCCAGCTCCAGCACGTACGCCGTGGCGGTGCCGGTGAACACCCCCGCCGACAGCCCCGACAGCAGCCGCCCCAGGCAGAGCAGCAGCACGCTGTCCGCGGCCAGGAACACGACGGCGCTCAGGGCCGCGCTGACCAGTCCGCACAACAGCACGGGCCGGCGCCCGACACTGTCGGACACGTTCCCGACCAGCAGCAGCACCCCGATCACCGCGAAGGCGTACACGGCGAACACCACCGTCACCGTCAGTTCGGAGAAGCCGATCCGCTCCTGGTAGAGCCCGTACAGCGGGGTGGGCAGGGTGGTCCCGGTCATGCAGACCGCGAAGGCGAAGGCGGCGAGCAGGTAACCCGCCCCGCCGATGACGGGGCCGGCAGTGCGATGATCAGTCACCAACCCACGATAGGCACCCGGACGGTACGGGCCCACGGCGTGCGGTCGCACACTGGGCCGACCGGCCGTACGGCGTGGCTGCCGCTTCCGCTGCGGTCGCCTCCGGCGCCGCCGTTGACCCCGCCTGACGGCCGCCGTACCGAGGACGAGCAGGGCCACGAAGCCCAGGCCCCGGTTCTGCGGTTGCCGCTGGGCCGCGGCGGCCTGCTGGGAGGTACGGGCCCGACGGGAAGTGGCGGACTTTGGGGAGGTGCGGGTCGGCCTCATGTCAGACCGCCTCCGCAGCCTCCGTCGGGGTGCCGGGATACCGGAGCATTGGGCGACCCTTTTCGCCAGGCCCGGGGAAGAGCAACTCCTTGCAGCGGCGGAACAGGCGACTGGTGTCGCGGTGGGGGAGAGGGAGTGCTCAGAGCTTGTCGGCCGCGCGGACGCGGTGGAGGTGGATCAGCACGTCGTAGCTGCCGCCGAGGGCGAGGGTGGGCAGCGGGGTGCTGGTGAAGGTCGTGCCGGCGTCGTAGGTGGGGCGGGCGGTGTCGAGCCAGGTGCGGGCGGCGGGCGGGGCCTGGCGCAGGTCGAGGTAGTAGTCGCGGGGCCGGACCCGGTCGAGGAGGTACTCGTTCATGCCGAGGGTGGCCGGCGGCACGGTGGTGCTGCGCCAGTCGTCGGCGAAGGCGTCGGCCTCGGTGAGGAAGGAACCGCTGCCGAAGGTGAAGCCGATGCCGACGTAGCCGGCGCCGAGTGCCTCGCGCAGGTGGGCGCCCTGCGGCGTGGGGTAGCGGACCGGGTCGCCGGACCGGTAACCGACGTGGCCGTTGTGCGCCGAGAGCAGCACCTTGCCGCCGTGGCGGCGCTGCCACCACAGGGTGTTGTCGGCCATCGCCCGGTCGCGGAGCACCTGGGCGGCGACGACGGAGGCGCCGTCGTCGACCTGCATGGTGGTGAAGGCGAAGGTCCGGGCGATGTTGCGGGCGTGCTGGACGGCCCACTCGTAGTCCGCGTCGCCGTCCCGGCCGGCGGCGGTGACCAGGTCCAGCGCCTGCTGCGCCAGGTCCGCGTTGCGCCGTCGCTCGGGCAGCGGGGTGCGGCTGAGGTAGCCGAGGGCGTCGGTGAACGGCCGCAGGGCGGCGTAGGACTGCTCGACGCTCGACAGCGAGGCGGGGGCGGCCTTCCGCAGGTAGGCGGTGACCTCGGCGAAGGGCTGCTCGCCGATCGCGGGGAAGCCGAGGTCGGTGCCCACGAAGTGCACCGGGTGCTGCGGGCCGCTCCGGTTGTACGCCCGCATCCAGCTGATGAGGTCGGCGAACTCCCGCCGCTGCCAGGGCGATCCGGCCATCACCCGGCGCACGAGCGTACGGGCGTCGCCGTCGCCCTGGCCCTGCACGAACGCGTCGATCAGCAGGCCTGCCGACCAACTGGCCTCCAGGGCGAAGGTGGTGAAGCCCTTCTCCTCGACCAGGTAGCGGAACACCCGGTGCTTCATGGTGAAGAACTCGTGCGAGCCGTGGGTGGCCTCGCCCAGGCCGACCACCCGGGCGTCGCCGATCATCGCGCCCAGCGCCCGCAGCCCGGCGGCCGGGGCGTCGGGCTCGGTGGAGCGCAACGGGTGGGCGATCCGGTCGAGTTCGGCGGAGACCGCCGAGGTCTGCGGGACCGGCCGGGAGGCCGTCGGGCCGGCGGCCGCGGTGGTGGTCGCCGCTGCGGTAGCGGTGGTGGCCGTCGCCGGGATGAGCAGGGCGGCGGTCGCCGTCGCCGTGGTGGCGGTCAGCAGGGTCCGTCGGTCGATCGGGGTCCGGGTCACGGTCATGATGGCTTCTCCACGGCTCGTCGGTTCAACTCGTCCGGCGGTGTGGGCCGGTGAGAGAATCCTCTGCCGAGGAGGGGGTGGGGCGCGCTGGGGCGGGCCGCCAGGTTCTCCGGGGGGCAGACCCCACCGGCCCAGGCCCCTTGGGGGCACCTGGACGGTTCCCCTGGGGCCACCTGGACGGACGGGCGGGCTGCTGGTAGGCGGTGGGGCCGGGGGCGGCCCGCCCTGGGCCGGGTGCGGGTGCGGGTGCGGGTGCTTCGGGTGCTTCGGGTGAGGCCGGTGCTCCGGGTCAGCCGAGCCGGTCGGCGCGGTGGGTGGGGCGGCCGTCCAGGACGGTGAGCAGCACCGGGACCTCGGCGAGCTCGGTGGCGGGGGTGGCCAGGGGGTCGGCGGCGAGGACGGTGAGGTCGGCCCGGTGGCCGACCGCGATCCGGCCCGCGAGCTGTTCCTCGCCCGCTGCGAAGGCCGGGTTGACGGTCATCGCGCGCAGCGCCTCCAGGGCGGTGAGGGCCTGGCCGGGGTTGTGCGGGGGCTGGCCGAGGTCGCGGGTGGGCCGGCGGTGGCGGGCCCCCGCCATGACTCCCAGCGGTGGGTAGGGGGCGATCGGCCAGTCGGAGCCGAGGACGACGGTGGCGCCCGCGTCCCACAGGTCGCGGCAGCGCCAGGCCCGGTCGGCGCGCTCCTCGCCGAGGCGGCGGGACCAGTTGTCGGTGTGGTCGGCGCGGGTGAAGTCGCAGCAGTGGGTGGGCTGCATGGAGGCGATCACGCTCAGCTCGGCGAAGCGGTGTACCACCTCGTCCGGGACGGTCTCGATGTGTTCGATCCGGTGTCGGACGGGGGTGGTGGTCGGGACGGTCGGCGTGGCGGTTGGGGCGGTGGTCGCGGTGGCCGTGGACGTGGCCTGCTCGACGGAGTCGAGGGCGTGGCGGACGGCGGCGTCGCCGATGGCGTGGGTGGCCGTCGGCACGCCGGCGCGGTGCAGCTGCCCGATCACCCGGGTGTAGTGCGCCGGGTCGGGCCAGAAGGCGTGGGTGGACTCGCCGTGGCAGTCCGGGCGTTCCAGCCAGGCGGTGCCGTTGTCGATCGTGCCGTCCATGAACAGCTTGACGCCGTCCACCCGCCACAACTTCCCGCTGCGGCCCTGGAGTTCGACCAGCGCGTCCAGCCCGTCCTGGTCCACGCCGGGCTGGCACCAGGGGGCGACCCGCAGGCGCAGCGGCAGGTCGCCCGCCTCGTCGAGTTCGGCGTAGAGGGCGAGGCTGTCGCCGCCCGCGTCCATCGCGTGGCCGCCGGTGAGGCCGTTCGCGGCCATGGCGCGCAAGGCGGCGGCCAGGCGCTCCCGGCGCTCGGCGTGGGTGGGTTGCGGGGCGGCGCGTTCGACCAGTTCGCAGGCCGCGTCCTCCAGCAGCAGGCCGGTGGGGCGGCCGGCGGCGTCGCAGACCACCTCGGCGGCCTGGGCGAAGGTGCGCGGGCCGTCCACGCCGGCCAGTTCCAGGGCGCGCGGGCTGGCGAGCATGGAGTGGGCGTCGAAGAGCTGGAGCAGTGCGGGGACGCCGTCGAGGACGGGGGCGAGGGCGGCGGACTCGACCGGGCGGTCGCCGAAGGCGTTCGGGTCCAGGCCCCAGGCGTGCAGCCAGGCGCCCGGGGCGAGGCGCTCGACCTCGGCGGCGAGGGCGGCGCGGACGGACGGCAGGTCGGTGCAGCCGGAGAGGTCCAGGCCGTGGGTGAGTTCGGAGCCGGTGACCGGGTGGAGGTGGCCGTCGACCAGGCCGGGGGTGACCACGGCGCCCTTGAGGTCGATCACCGTCGTTGCGGCGTCGGCGAGTTCGCGGATCGTCCGGTCGTCGCCCAGGGCGGCGATCCGGCCGTCGACCACGGCGAGCGCGGTCTGCGGGAGGAAGCCGCCGGACGCGGGGTCGAGCAGTCGGGCGGAGAGGAGGACCAGGGAGGTTCGCACGTCGACTCCAGCGGTGGTGCGGGGTGGGGGCGTGGGAGGGTGAGGCGGAGGTGGGGTCAGGACTGCTCTTCGGTGCCGGATCCGGGCTCGGTGGTGGGGGATCCGGGTTCGGCGGTGGGGGGTTTCGGCTCGGAGGCGAGGGCCAGCGTGCCGTCCGCCAGGCCGAGTTCGCGTTCGGCGGTGGCGGCGGCCAGCCGGATGACGGCCGAGGGGTGGTTGCCCAGGCCGGTGTTGGCGTGGGAGGCGAGGCCGTCGATCACCACCAGGATCCGGATGGCCGTGAGGTCCGGGTCCTCGGTGCGGAACTCGCCCCGTTCGACGCCCGCTCGGACGGCGCCGGTGAGCCGACCCCGCCACAGCGACTCCTGGCCGAGCACGCGCTCGCGCAGGACGGGACGGTAGCGGCTGAGGTGGCGGGCGTTGAGCCAGAGGCGGCTCATGTCGTCGTACGCCGGGCCGGTGGTGCGGGCGAAGAAACGGGCGAGGTGGTTGAGCGAGGAGCCGTCCGGCG
The DNA here is from genome assembly GCF_055569135.1 of Kitasatospora sp. NPDC029367. NCBI lineage: Bacteria > Bacillati > Actinomycetota > Actinomycetes > Kitasatosporales > Streptomycetaceae > Kitasatospora > Kitasatospora sp. NPDC029367. The sequence goes on along the minus strand of NZ_JBVHYH010000065.1, from coordinate 11,450 downwards.
GGTCGGCGGGCAGCAGCGACTCCAGTTCGGCGGTGGCGGCGCTGCCGAAGGCCTCGGCGACCAAGTCCTCCACGGCCGGGAAGTAGTGGCTGATCAGGCCGGGTCTGACGTCGAGTTGCTCGGCGATCCGGCGCAGGGTGATGCACTCCAGGCCCTCGGTGAGGGCGACGGTGGCTGCGGCCTCGACGATCTCCGCGCGGCGGTCGTCGGGGGACTTCCGGATCCGTTTGCGCTGAACGCTTGACGTCATGTGCCGGATGCTATTGAGTGTGCGACCAATAAGCAAGCAGGTGGGCACGACACCCCCACGGAGGGCCCCCAATGGCGTCCACGCTCCCGGACCACCCCCAGTCCGACTCCCCCACCGGACCACCGCTCCCGCAGTCCGCGCAGTCCCCACAGGACCGGGCCGGGCGGGTCGAGGTCCACGGCATCGACCACATCCCCGAGACGGAACGGAGGGGCCGCGCCCGTGAACTCTTCGCGGTCTGGGCGGCGGCCAGCGTCAACTACCTCAACCTGGTGGTCGGCGGCGCCCTGGTGCTGAGCGGGCTCAGCCTGTGGCAGGCCTTCGCGGTGGTCGTGGTCGGCAACCTGTTCTGGCTGGGCACCGGACTGCTGGCCGTCTCCGGACCGGCCGCCGGCGCGCCCAGCGAGGTGATCACGCGGGCGTTGTACGGCGTCCGGGGCAACCGGGTGAACAACGCAGTCACCGGGTGGATGATCTCCGTCTGCTACTTCGCGCTGAACCTCGCGGCGGCCGCCGTCGCGGCGTTCTCCCTCGCCGAGCAGGTCGGGATCACCCCGAATACCCCGATCAAGATCGCCATCGTGATCGCGATCGTGGTGCTCACGCTGACCATCAGCGTGTACGGGCACGCCGTGATCGTGCGGCTCTACCTGCCGATCACGCTGGTCCTCGCCGCCGCCTTCGCCGTCGTCGGCTACGCGATCCTCCGGCACGCCGACTTCGGCTGGAGCCAGCCACAGCCGCTCAGCGGCAGCGGGATGTGGGCGGCCGTCCTGGCCGGCGTCACCCTCATCGCCTCCGGGCCGCTCTCGTACACCACCAGCGCCGACTTCTCCCGCTACCTGCCGGCCGACACCTCCCCGCGTGCCGTGCTCGGCTGGACCGCCCTCGGCGGCTTCCTGCCCAGCGTCGTGGTCGGCGGCCTGGGCGTGCTCGGGGCCACCGCCGTCGACATGACCGACCCGCAGGCCGCGCTCCAGACGATCCTGCCCGGCTGGTTCAACCCGGTCTTCCTCCTCTCACTGGTCATCGGCACCGTCGCCGTCAACGCCCTCACCGCGTACAGCGCCGGCCTCGCCCTCCAGGCCGTGGGCATCCGCATCCGTCGCACGCTCAGCGTCCTGGTGGACGGCACCGTCGCCGTCGCGCTGACCCTCTACGCCCTGCTGGTCTCCAACTTCCTGGACACGGTCAGCAACGTGCTCCAACTGACCGTCGTCCTCCTCGGCCCCAGCACCGCCATCTACGCCGTCGACATCCTGCTGCGCCGCAACCGCTACGACGGGCGGGCGCTGACCGACGAGTCGCCCGGCAGCCCGTTCTGGTACCGCGCGGGCGTCAACCCGGCCGGTGCGCTCGCCCTGGTGGCGGGCGTGACGACCTCGGCCCTCTGCGTCGACACGCTCTACACCGGCCCGGTCGCGGCGCTGACCGGCGTCGACCTGGCCCTCCCGGTCGGGATCGCGGTCGCCGCCGTGGTCTACGCCCTGCTGATGCGGCGGGTGGTGTCGCGCGGGAAGGGCTGAGGCTCGGGGCAGTTGGCCCCGTCGGTCCGGCGGCGGGGCCAACGGTGGCCGAGGGTGGCCGAGGGTGGGCAGCGCGCGGGAGGTCGGCCGGCCCGACGTCCCGCGTCGGCCCGCTCACCGGTCGTCCTCCACTTCCGGGTGGTCACGGTGGCGGCAGAGCAGTTCGCCTCGCTGGAGAAGGAGTTGGGTGGTGCCTCAGGGATCGACCGGGCGCCGGTCGGCCCGGCTCCATGCGAGGCGGGCCCGGAGCGGCTGCGGGTAGCGCAGCCACCGCAGCACACGTCGTCGTCGCGGAACGGTGCCACGTACTCGAGCGCGTAGGCCACGTCGCGCGGGAGGCGGGCGAAGGTGATCAGGCGCCGGTCGTCGACGACCTGGCCCAACCGCCCGGGCCGGATTCGCCGCGAATTCAGGTCAGGACCTCGCGGCCCTGCTCGTCGAGGCCGAGCGCGCGGCGGGCGTGTTCCTGACCGACGGCCTCCGGACGGCGGAGCAGGTTGTGAACCGCTGAGGTCCACGGGCCGACCGGCCGGCGCACCGTGTTGCGGATGCGCTTGACCCGAGCGAGGTCCGGTGTAGTCACCCGGCGGCTGGGGCGGGGGAACTGCCGTGGCGCAGGCGGTAGTCGTGCCCTCGCGTCGGCCGCAAGCGACCGCAGTCGGATCGCCGAGGCCGGGACGGTCGGCGGCGGGCGGAGGTGGTGCCGGGCGAACGGTTATGCGCCCCAGGTGAGTTCCACTTCGGGGCCGCCCCTCCGCCCGGCCGTTCGCCGTTGGCTGTCGGCGATCTCGGTTAGGGTGCGGACCGGCTGCGCCTGGCCATTTCAGGGCCGGCGCGAGGGGAGGGGCGTCATGATCGACGTCATCGGTGACAGTTCGCGCGGGGCCGAGGAGCGGGGCGGTGAGGGCATCCAATGGTTGGCGGACGCCGATGGCGAGGTGGGCGGAGTGGTGTTCGCGCGCGGGATCCCGCCGGAGGAACTCGCCCGCCGGATGGGTGCCGACCCGGCTGCCGCCACCGGGCCGATCAGCGGGCGGGAGATCTGGGACCTGGACATCGAGGTCTACCGGCCCGGTGACGACGGCGACGGCGTGATCCGGGTCGGCGAGGCGGACGGCTGGTCCTTCGCGATCGAGTACGGGGACTCCACCGGCGGCGAACTGCTCACCGAGATAGCGCGCGAGGGCGTGGAGGTGGTGCACTTCCGGCCGATGCCGGAGCAGCCGCCCGCCCTGCTCGACTACGCCCGGGACGGCGCCGTGCTGTGCGGCTTCGGCCTGGGGCAGGAGCGGTGGCGCTGGGGCCGGCAGCCCGATCTGCTGGTACCGGAGCTGATCGCCGCGAACGTCCTGGAAGCGGACGGCGTCACCTCCTGCACCCCTGGGCGCGCGCCCGCGGCCGGAGTCCGGCGGCGGACCCTCGGCGCGGTCGGGCGGCGCTTCGGGCTGTGCCTGCCCCGGGCCGTCCTGGGTGAGGTGCGGCTGCCGGCGTACGTGGTGCGTGGCAGACCGGGGCTGGAACTGCACTGAGCTCGACGGCGGGGATGCGAGTAGGGGCGACGGCGGCGCGATGGTGACGGTGGGGACGGTGGTGATGGCGGTCATGGCGGGGCTCCCTTCCGGGGCCCCACCGGCGGGGCCCCGATGACCGTCATCCTCGCCCGCCAGCAGGCGCCCGCACATGTGCCGATCGGGAGGTTCCGCCGCGCACAACTCCCTTGTAGGGGTGCCGATCGGCCCACTCGCGGGTCAAGGCCGGGCCGGGCCGGACAGGGCCGGAGCCGGCGCCCGGTGCCCCCGCCCTCAGGCGGGGAGGTCGGCCGTGCGCACCCGAGTGGCGGCGCGGGACAGTCGGAGCGCGGCGATCGGGCTCGGGCAGAAGCCCAGGGCACAGGCGAGGAGCAGGGCGCTGGGGGTGAGGCCCGTGGAGAACAGCGTGAACGCCACCGTGATCGCGGGGGTGAGCAGCAGCGGGGAGACCATGAGCACGGCGGCCTGCCGCTTCTCCCGGCGCGTCCACTGACGGGACCTGGTCACCCGGACGGCCGCGACGACGGCCGCGGCGAAGCCGAGCACGGGCCCGGCGAGCGGGACCAGCGAGACCGGCAGGGCGAGGACGGCCAGCGCGAGGGTGAGGTTGGTCCGGCGGGCCGACTCCGGGGCGGGCGGCGTCTGCCCCTCCTCGGCGAGGGCGGCCTCGGCGATCTGCCGGGGGGTGCCGAGCTGCGCCAGGACGGAGCGGACGGCGTCGTCGTCGATCGGGACCTCGGTGAGCGAGACCTCGATGTGCTCGCGCAGGTCGGCCAGCAGCTCGCGGCGGCGCTCGGGCGGCAGTGTGGCGGTACCGCGGGCGACGGCGTCGAGGTGAGCGCGGACCAGGGGGTGGTCGACGGGGTTGTTCACGGGTGCTCTCCCGGGGCGAGGACGTGGTCGATGGTGGCGCGGAAGGCGGGCCAGAGCGCGGTGAACTCCGCCAGGGCGCTCCGCCCCGCCTCGGTGAGGGTGTAGTACCGGCGGGACGGGCCACTGGCCGAGTCGCGCAGGAAGGTGTCGGCGAGCCCGGCGCGGCGCAGCCGGGACAGCAGCGGGTAGATGGTGCCCTGGCTGGTCGCCAGCATCGGGTGGCGGCCGAGCTCCTGGAGCAGCTCGACCCCGTAGCGCGGGCCGTCGCGCAGCAGGGCGAGGACGCAGTACTCCAGGACGCCCTTGCGCAGCTGGGTCGCGACCGGACCGTCGACCGCGCCGGGCTCGTCGCCGCCGTCGGTGCTTGCGATGCCAGGTACCATGCAATGCAAGATAGCAGGCGAAGCAAGGTACCGGCCAGGGGGCGCGTCCCGACGGCGGGGAGCGGGCGCCGGGAGGGAAAGCGCCGCCGGTCGCGCGGGCGGACTACCCCTCCCGCCGCACCGGCCGCCAGCCGGCCAGGTGCTCGGCGAGGACGGCGCCCGGGTCCGCCGTGGTGTCCCGCAGCGCGACCATGGCCGCGGTGATCACGTCGCACAGCTCGCCCTGCAGCTCGGCCACGGTGTGGCTGACGCCCTTGCGCGGGTTGGCGCCGAGCACGCCGAGCAGGGCCTCGGCGACCTCCCCGGCCTCCTCCTGGATCTTCACCACCTGGAGGGGCAGCAGCGGCAGTCCGCTGCCCGCCCGGTGCTCGGACAGGTGGCGGTGGATGTCGTCGACCACCGCCCACTCCGGCGTCCGCCCGACCGTCAGCCGCGCCTCCAGCTGCCGCAGGTACCCCTTGAGCGCGGGCGGCAGCTTCATCCGCTGGGCCTCGGTGAAGGGGACCAGCCGCAGTTCCCGGCCCTCCCCGAGGACCAGCTCCGCCGGGTCGACGTCGACCAGGGCGTGGAAGGCGCGGCGCCGCCGGCCCTCCGGGTCGGTGGCGGCCAGGACCGGGTGGAAGGGGAGCAGCCCGGGCACGTCCAGCCCGGTTTCCTCGCGCAGTTCGCGCACCGCCGTGCGGTACGGCGTCTCACCGGGCTCGCGGTGGCCGCCGGGGACCACCCAGTGGTCGGGCCACGCGATGTCGGGCCTGTCGTCGCGCAGTTGGAGCAGGACCTCCTGCCGGCCGGTGGTGATGAAGACGTCCACGCTGTCGAAATCGCTGTCGGTGCTCAACGTGCCCTCCGTTTCGACGGTGCCCCGCGATCCCCGCCGTGTCGCGGCGGCGGACTCCCGAACTGCCTGCGGCGTACCCGCGACGTACCCGCAGCGCACCCGACCCGGCCCCCGACCCGGCCCCCGACCCCGGACGCGGCGCACCCAACCCCGCGCCCTCACCCGGTCGGCCGATGGCAGTCCGTCCGGCGCACGCCCTCCGTCCGGAGATTCCGACGGGCGTCGCCGCGCCCGGGCCCCTAGGGTCTGTGGTGCGCCGACGGTGCCGGGCGCCGGGGCGCGCACGCCTCCCCGACGCACCACGCGTACGCCAGGCGTACGCCGTCCTGCCACGCGCCGGTGCACCCGGCAGTACCGCCCGGCCAACCCGAGAGGTGGACCGCCCCATGCCCTCCGTCGTCCGCGGCGCCGGCGCGCTCGGCCTGGCCGCGCTGCTGCTCGCCCCCGTCTCCGGTTGCCAGGGCGGCAGCCCGTCCGCCGCCGAGCCCGCGCCCACCTCCCCGGTCAGCGGTGCGAGCGCCGGCGGCCTGGCCGCCCAGCGGCTGGACTGGCGGGCCTGCCCGGCCCCGAGCGCCGCGCAGGGCGGCGGCACCGCGCCCCCGAGCGACTGGGAGTGCACCACCCTCAAGGCCCCGCTGGACCATGCCAAGCCCGACGGGGGGACCATCGACCTGGCGCTGATCCGCACCAAGGCCAAGGACGAACAGCACCGGCTCGGCTCGCTGCTGTTCAACTTCGGCGGCCCCGGCGCCTCCGGGGTGGCCACCCTGCCCGCCCTGGCCGCCGCCTACGCCTCCCTCAACACCCGCTACGACCTGGTGAGTTTCGACCCGCGCGGGGTCGGTGACAGCGCCGGGGTGAAGTGTCTGGACGACCGGGCGATGGACGCCAACGCCGCCGTCGACAGCACCCCGGACACCCCCGCCGAGGTCAAGGCGCTGGATGACAGCAACGCCCAGTTCGCCGCCGCCTGCGAGCACAACTCCGGCCCGGTGCTGCCCTACGTGGACACCGAGAGCGCGGCCCGGGACCTCGACCTGATGCGCCAGGTGCTCGGCGACCAGAAGCTCTCCTACTTCGGCATCAGCTACGGCACCGAGCTCGGCGGTGTCTACGCGCACCTGTTCCCGCAGGAGGTCGGCCGGGTCGTGCTGGACTCGGTGGTCGACCCGACGAAGGACCCGGAGCAGAGCGCGCTCGGCCAGGCCCAGGGCTTCCAACTCGCCCTCGACGACTTCATGAAGGCCTGCGCCACCCAGGAGGCGGCCGCCTGCCCGACCGGCGGCGGCGGTGCCGAGGGCACCGCGCGGATCACCGACCTGCTGCAGAAGCTCGCCCAGTCGCCGCTGCCCACCAGCAGCGGCCGGAAGCTGACCGAGGGCCTGGCCGTCACCGGCATCGCCGGCGCCCTGTACAGCCAGCAGACCTGGCCCGCGCTGGCCTCCGGACTCACCGAGGCGATGCAGGCGGGCACCGGCGACACCCTCCTCCAGCTCGCCGACTCGCTGAACGGACGCGACCCGCAGGGCCACTACAACAACCTCAACGCGGCCAACCGGGCGATCAGTTGCGTGGACGCGCGGCAGCGGTACTCCGACCAGGACGTGGCACAGCAGCTGCCGCAGTTCCGCGCCGCCTCCCCGGTCTTCGGCGCCTTCACCGCCTGGGGCCTCACCGGCTGCACGGGCTGGCCCGTCCCGGGCAAGGCCGACCACCCGGAGGTCGCCGCCCCCGGCGCCGCCCCGATCCTGGTGGTCGGCACCACCGGGGATCCGGCCACCCCGGTCGAGGGCGCCCGGACCATGGCCCAGCAGCTGGGCGCGGGCGTCGGCGTCACCGTCACGCTCAAGGGCGAGGGCCACGGTGGCTACAACACCGGAAACCCGTGCTTGAAGAAGACTGTTGACGCCTACCTGCTGGACGGTACGGTGCCTGCGGACGGGACCACCTGCAGCTGAGAAGTGGCCCACTGCGGCAGTATTCGATTGGTCCTGCGGAATGGTCCAATCGGCCCCTAGGATCATCCGTGTGAACACGCGAGCGAACGAGAACACCCCCAAGGTCGACTTCTACTTCGACCCCGTCTGCCCCTTCGCCTGGATCACCTCGCGGTGGATCCTGGAGGTCGCCCGTCAGCGCGAACTCGACCTCACCTTCCGGGTGATGAGCCTGTCCGTGCTCAACGAGGGCCGTACCGACCTGCCGGAGCGCTATCAGCGCCTGATGACCACCGGCTGGGGCCCGGTCCGGGTCTGCATCGCCGCCGCCGAACAGCACGGCGAGCACGTGCTGCGCGACCTGTACACCGAGCTCGGCACCCGCTTCCACGACCAGGACCGGGAGGTCGACGACACCGTCATCCGCGAGGCCCTGGTCGCCGCCGGGCTGCCCGAGGAGCTCGCCGAGGCGGCCAACAGCACCGCGTACGACATCGCGCTGCGCAAGAGCCACCACGAGGGCATGGACCCGGTCGGCGAGGAGGTCGGCACCCCGACCATCCACGTGGACGGCACGGCCTTCTTCGGCCCGGTGCTGACCGCGATCCCGCGCGGCGAGGACGCGCTGCGGGTCTTCGAGGGCGTCCGGCTGCTGGCCGGCTACCCGAAGTTCTTCGAGCTCAAGCGGACCAGGACGGGGTCGCTCGACTTCTCCTGACCGGTGCCGACCTCTCCTGATCGGTCCCGACTTCTCCTGACCGGTCCCCGACTCCTCCTGGCCGGCCCCCGAACTCTCCTGGCCGCCCCCGCCGCCCCGCCGGTACCGGCTCGGGCTCCCGTCCGGGGCCGCAGGGGTCGACCATGGAGGGGTGGGCGCCGAGCCGGGCCCGGCTGGGCCCGGCGGCGTCCGAGAGGCGGTGAGCGTGGATGATCCTCCGAATGCGCCCGGGTGCCGCCCGCCACGCCGCGACCCCGCCCGGCGGCGGCAAGGGCCCGGGCCCCGGCGGCTGGGGCGGCCCCGGCCGCGGACCGGGGCAGGGCCCCGGCGGCACCCCGCCCAAGCCGCCGCCGCCCGCGCTGCGCCGTTGGCTGCTGCCGGTCGCCGTGCTGCTGACCCTGCTGCTCCTGGTGCTGCTCGCCAAGCCCGCCGCGACCGGCCCCCGCTACGGCTACACCGACCTGCTCAACCGGGTCGACACCGGCCAGGTGCAGACCGTGAACGTCAGCGACACCGGCGGCGTGTCCGGCACCCTCAAGGACGGCACCCGGTTCACCAGCCAGATCCCCACCGCCCTGGACACCTCCCAGCTCAGCAAGGCGCTCTCCGACCAGCACGTGAACGTCACCGGCAGCCGCTCCGGCGGCAGCTCGATCTGGTCGACCCTGCTGCTGTTCCTGCCGCTGCTGCTCTTCGGCGGGCTGTTCCTCTGGTCCGGACGGATGGCCGCGCGCTCGCTCGGCGGCGGCCTCAGTGCCATCGGCCGCTCCCGGGCGAAGATCATCGAGGCCGAGCGGCCCGCCACCGGCTTCGCCGACGTCGCCGGGTACGAGGGGGTGAAGCAGGAGGTCAGCGAGGTGGTCGACTACCTGCGCAGCCCCGAGCGCTACGCCGCCGCCGGGGCCAAGGGGCCGCGCGGAGTGATCATGGTCGGCCCGCCGGGCACCGGCAAGACGCTGCTCGCCCGGGCGGTCGCCGGCGAGGCCTCGGTGCCCTTCCTGTCCGTCACCGGCTCCGGCTTCGTCGAGATGTTCGTCGGCGTCGGCGCCTCCCGGGTCCGCGACCTGTTCGACGAGGCCCGCAAGCGCGCACCGTCCATCGTCTTCATCGACGAGATCGACGCCGTCGGCGGGCGCCGCGCGGGCGGCACCCGGGTCGGCGGCAACGACGAACGCGAGCAGACCCTCAACCAGCTGCTCTCCGAGATGGACGGCTTCGACCAGAGCACCGGCATCGTCGTCATCGCCGCCACCAACCGGCCGGACGCCCTCGACCCCGCCCTGCTGCGCCCCGGCCGCTTCGACCGGCAGGTCGTCGTACCGCTGCCCAACCAGGCCGAGCGGGCGGCCATCCTGGCCGTGCACACCCGCGGCAAGACCCTCGCCCCGGACGCCGACCTGGACCGGATCGCCCGCGGCACCCCCGGCTTCTCCGGCGCCGACCTCGCCAACCTGGTCAACGAGGCCGCCATCAACGCCGTGCGTGCCGACCGGTCCACCCTCACCGCCGCCGACCTCGACGAGGCCCGCGACCGGGTGCTGCTCGGCCGCCGGGAGTCCTCCAACGCGCTGCTGCCCGAGGAGCGGCACTCCGTCGCCGTCCACGAGTCCGGGCACGCGCTGATGGCCGCGCTGTGCGAGCACGCCGACCCGGTCGCCAAGGTGACCATCCTCCCGGCCGGGGTCGCCCTCGGCGCCACCGAGCAACTCCCCGAGGCGGAACGGCACCTGTACAGCGAGAGCTACCTGAACGACCTGCTCGCCGTGCAGCTCGGCGGGCGCGCCGCCGAACTGGTGGTCTTCGGCGAGGGCTCCACCGGCGCCGCCAACGACCTCGCCAACGCCACCTCGGTGGCCACCCGGATGGTCCGCGAGTTCGGCCTCTCCCCGGACCTCGGCCCGGTCGGCTACTCCAGCGGCTCCCCGCAGTACCTCGGCGACCACCCCGACGACCTGCTGCGCCGCCCGTACTCCGAGCAGACCCAGCACGCGGTGGACGAGGCGGTGGCCGGGCTGCTGCGCGGCGCCGAGCGGCGGGCCCTCGGACTGCTGCGCGAACACCGGCACCACCTGGACGAGTTGGCGGCGCTGCTGGTCGCCCAGGAGACGGTGGACGGCAAGCTGGTGCTCGACATCCTGCGGCATCCGGCGCCCGGGACGGACGTGAGTGGGGGCGCCGGGACGGCACCCTGAGGCGGGGGGCGGCGCGGCCGGGGTGGATGATGGCGGGGTACCGACCCGAAGGAGCCCGACCATGACCGAAACCCTGCCCGCGGACGTCCAGCGCGAGATCGCCCTGGCCCTCGGAGTGGTGCCCGTCACCGACCCCGCGAAGGAGGCCGAGCGCCGGATCGCCTTCCTCGCCGACCAGCTGCGGGCCTCGGGCGCCCGCACCCTGGTGCTGGGGATCAGCGGCGGCGTGGACTCCACCACCACCGGGCGGCTCTGCCAGCTCGCCGTCGAGCGGCTGCGCGCCGAGGGGCACCAGGTGGCGTTCACCGCCATGCGGCTGCCGTACGGCGTCCAGGCGGACGAGGCGGACGCCCAGCGGGCCCTCGACTTCATCCGGGCCGACGAGGTGCTGACGGTCGACGTCAAGCCCGCGACCGACGCCGCCTTCGACGCCCTGCTGACGGCGGGCGTCAGCTTCCGCGACCACGCCCACGAGGACTTCGTGCGGGGCAACGTCAAGGCCCGCCAGCGGATGGTCGTCCAGTACGCGGTCGCGGGGGCGAGCGGCGGCCTGGTGGTCGGCACCGACCACGCGGCCGAGGCGGCCGTCGGCTTCTTCACCAAGTTCGGCGACGGCGCGGCCGACGTGATGCCGCTCTCCGGCCTGACGAAGCGTCAGGTCCGCGCGGTGGCGGCCCACTTGGGCGCACCCGAGGAGCTGGTCGGCAAGGTCCCCACCGCGGACCTGGAGAACCTCGCCCCCGGCAAGCCCGACGAGGACGCCCTCGGCGTCGAGTACGGCGACCTGGACGACTTCCTGGAGGGCCGCCCGGTCAGCGAGCAGGTCTTCGACACCGTCCTCGGCCACTACCGCCGCACCGAGCACAAGCGCGCCCTGCCGGTCACCCCGGGCCAGGTGTGACCGAGCCGGATGCGCGGCCGGGGCGCGCGGCCGGGGCGGTCCTCGGCGCGGCCGTGGGCGACGCCCTCGGCGCGCCGTACGAGTTCGGCCCGGCCGGCGCCCTGACCGCCCGCTTCCCGCTCGGCCGCGCGGAGCCGGTGGCGGGCGGCGGCTGGGAACGCGGCGAGGCCACCGACGACACCGGGGGCGTGTCTTGTGGATCAGGCCGGGCCCGCGACGCCAGGGCACGCACCTCGCCGCGTTGTCGTCGGTCGCCGATGCTCCGCATGGACTCCCTCCTCCGCCTTGCGATGCACGCACCCT